>JAUHYS010000251.1 GCA_030426445.1 bacterium | reverse complement strand
ATCTGCGCCGGCTCGAAGGAGATGGGTCGCAAAGCTATGCCTCAATTGGTGTGGACTGACTTTTTTAGTTATACCCGTTTTTAAAGCATATTGGGCAACCATCTTTCTCACCACGCTGACATGTACCCTTTTACCTTGTTTTCCTAAAAAAAGGGCTTCCGTAACATTACAGACTTTGTTTTTTAGCCTTTCTTTTAAATAACTCTCTAATGCAAGCTTAGCGAAATTTCCAAAAGGTACCAGGCGCTCTTTATTACCCTTTCCCCTTACTCTCAAAATACGATTTGCTATATCAATATGTTCTAAATTTATCGCAACGAGCTCTCCGGCACGGATTCCACTGGAATAAAAGAGTTCTAAAATAGCCCAATCACGTAAACCTATGAAGCCTGACTTTTCAGGGCCCTCAACTAAGCGAAAGGCTTCCTCAGCCTCTAAAAATTTTGGCAATGTTTTTTTTATTTTTGGAGAACTTAAATCAGCTGCAATATTGACCTGGATGACTTGGGTTTTTCTTAAATACTGAAAAAAACTTTTGATACTTGCCAAACGACGCGCAATCGAACTGGCCGCAAATTTAGAATGAAGCTGACTGAGGTAAGCTCTCAACTCATAAATATTTAGTTGACTCCATGCAATCTCTTGCTCTTTTAATAAGTGCGAGGCTTTTTGTTGAATAAAAAACACAAAGTCTTTTAAATCAATCGAGTAATTTCTTAAAGTATGTTCTGAATAATTTTTTTCATTTTTAAGAAATAAAAGATATTTTTGAATTGAACGGGGCAAATTGTTTTTATCTAGTTGAAACATCAATAACCTATACCATCTAGACACATATAATCAAAAAATTAATTCATTGGGTCGTGCTAAAAAAACATTCCTGCTGAACGAAAAAATGTCTCAAAATCGATAAAAAACGTGCTTTGTAAGGTGTTCCATAAAACGAATCCCTAGTTAAAACTAACTAGGGATTCTAGGGGTTAAGAGGAGTGTGGGATATAAATCTTCATAATCAATACCTAGCTTTCATCGTAATGGCAAGTATTTTAAATAACTCATCGCGTCAGAAATAAAGTGAATAAAACTTTATTTTTTCTTCTTCTTCGCTAACAACTCTAATGCAAGTTCTAAGTTTACTTCTTCGGGTTTTTGCTCTTTGGGAATAGAGGCATTCACTCGACCATGCTTAATATACGGGCCAAACTTCCCTTCATAAATAGCAACAGGCTTTTCATCTTTAGGATGATTGCCTAACTCTTTTAACAATTTTGCGCCACGTCGACCTTTTTTTTCTTCCGAAAGAAGCTCTAAGGCTCTTTTCAAATCAATCGTGAATAAATCATCTTCTTTTTTTAAAGAGCGAAAGTCTTTTTCATGAACCACATAAGGGCCAAATCGACCCAAGCCAGCAGAAATCGTTTTTTGAGTTTCAGGATGCAGGCCTAGCTTTCGCGGAAGACTGAGTAATTGAATGGCGTGTTCTAAAGTTAATTCTTTGGGATTGATATTTTTAGGAATCGAAGCCCGTTTAGGCTTGGGATTATCGTCAGTGACTTCACCTAACTGAACATAGGGACCATAACGCCCTAATAAAGAATAAATAGGAAGCCCAGACTCAGGGTGATTCCCCATGGATTGAGGGCCCTTTTTCTGGAGTTCAATCAGCTCTTCAAGATTTTCCGTGCATAAATCTGCAGGGGCAATATCTTCAGGAAGAGAAGCCTTTTGTTGCGAATCCTCAGACCCTGATTTAACGATATAAGGTCCATAGCGACCTATCCTAACCTCAAAGCCTTTTAGGTTAGAAATTTCAATCGAACGAGAGGTCTCGGGGTCGATATTTTTTTCTTTTTCTTCCACCTGTGGACTCAACCCTTCTTTTCCTAAATAAAAGCTTTTTAAATAAGGCAAGAGTTGCTGCTCACCACTGGCAATTTCATCTAAAGACTCCTCCATCTTGGAAGTAAAACGATAGTCTACGAGCTGATGAAAATGTTTTTCTAAAAATTGAACTACAGCGAATCCAGTTAAGGTGGGAACGAGAGCCTTGCCTTGTTTTTGAATATATTTTCTCTCCAAAATAGTTGAGATAATACTCGCATAAGTTGAGGGCCGACCAATGCCTTCTTTTTCTAAAGTCTGAACTAAAGAGGCCTCGGTGTAACGAGCTGGTGGCTTGGTTTCATGAGATTGAACTTGAATCTTCTTTAAGTCGACCTTGTCGCCGACTTTGAGATCTGGAAGAATGACCTCGCGATTTTCTAATGCGGACTCTGGGTCGTCACTGCCCTCGACATAGGCTCGCAAAAAACCCGGAAACACAATACGGTTACCACTGCAAGCAAACTCACAATCTGCAGCCTTGATTCGTACACTCATCGTTAGACTTTTGGCCTCGGCCATTTGTGAGGCCACGGCCCTTTTCCAGATTAAATCGTAAAGTTGGAGTTCTTTTCCTGACAGATCTGTTTGTTTTGGAGGAGTAAAAAAATCTCCTGAAGGTCGAATAGCTTCGTGAGCTTCCTGAGCTGACTTGGATTTGGACTTAAACTGACGCACCTCACTAGAAAGGTATTCTTCGCCATAAAGTTTTTGAACTGCGGCTCGCGCTCCACGAATCCCTTCTTGAGAAAGCAGGGTTGAATCCGTCCTCATATAGGTAATTAAACCATTTTCGTATAAAGCTTGAGCTAAACGCATAGTATCCCTAGCGGATAAACCCAGTTTGCGGTTAGCTTCTTGCTGCAAGGTCGAAGTAATAAAAGGCGCTGCCGGTCGAGAAGTATTGGATTTTTCCTCAACCGAAGCAACTGTCCATTCCTCAGAGTTAAGTGATTCTTGGAGAGTTTGCGCTTTGTTTTCGTCGAGTACCACGGCCTCACGACCTACGCTAAGTTTTCCCGTAGCTGGGTCAAAATCTTTACCTGTAGCGACACGTTTTCCTTGAACAGAAAACAATCGCGCCTCAAAATCCTTCTTTGATTTTGCCAGATTCGCTAAAAGATCCCAATATTGAGCACTTTTAAAGGCCATGCGCTCTCTTTCTCTTTCTACAATAAGACGGAGCCCCGCAGACTGGACTCGACCTGCGGAGAGTCCGTAAGCGATTTTTTTCCACAATAGAGGCGAAAGTGTATAACCCACTAAACGGTCTAAAACACGGCGGGCTTCTTGAGCTTGTACCAAACGGAAGTCCACATCTCGACAGGCTTTAAGAGCTTCTTCAATGGCATGTTGGGTAATTTCATGAAAGACCATGCGCTTGATAGGAATTTTTGGCTTTAAGACCTGCAAAAGATGC
>JAUHYS010000250.1 GCA_030426445.1 bacterium | reverse complement strand
TCCCAAAACACCTTGCTGCTGGAGCTCTTCCTGCACATTGACGACCATCAGCCGTTGAAAGGCAATGGCCTCGCGCAAACTAAAATTATAATGCTCTAAAATAAAGTGTAACATGCACGGGCTATAGATAGGCTTTTGCTCGCGCACGTCTTCTAGGTCGACCATATTTTCCAGAGTGACTTCGGATTCACCAATAAAGGCTAGACACGCGTCTCCCAAGAGGCCAGCGTGTTCATAGATGAAATGGCTGCGCAGGGCCTTGCCATCGTATTTTAAAGGTTTGGGTGAGTAAAAAGTCTTCATGAGGCCTGTTTTCCTGGCGCTGTTTTTTTCCACTCTTGGGGCCAATAGTAAAAATCTTTTTGGAGTTTTTTATCTAAGTCATTGAGATGATAAGCGCGGATTAAACGTAGACAAGACTCGCATTGGCCGCACATTTTGCGACCGCCATGGTAGCAGCTCCAAATGAGTTCAAAGGGGACTTGAAGCTCTAGGCCTTTGGCAACGATCTGTTTTTTATTCATTCCCAAAGTAGGTGAGCTCACCTGGATTCCTTTTAAGGTGGAGAGTTGAAAAAAAGCCTCAGCGCGACTTAAAAAATTGGCACTGTTATCAGGAAAAGTGATGGCTTCTTCAGCATTAAAACCGACCACGATCGACTGGATGCCTAGGGCTTCGGCAAAGCTAGCTGCAATGTTGATAAAAAGTCCGTTGCGATTGGGGACCCAAACCTGTGCGGCGGATTTTTCGCTCTCTGTGCGGTCGTCCAGTTTACCCATCTTGATTTGTGGAATGACCTGGTCGTTCATGACCAAAGCACTTTGAGTCACTTCAGCTAAAAAAGGTAGCGCAATGGACTTAAAAGGAGCCCCCAGTTTTTTTGCGATTTTTTTGCTGGCTTGGAATTCTTTCTTGGCTGCTTTTTGTCCATAATCAAAAAAAAGCACTAGGGCACATTGGCCTTGTTGGGTAGCGGAAAAGCTAGCCACACAGGAATCGAGCCCTCCGGAAACTAAGCTGATAAAAGTTTGTGATTTGTTTTGAGTGCTTGTCATGAGTCTTCAAGCTCCCGATAGCTGGCTGCACAATGCTCAGTTTCCCAAACCGTGACTTGGGTCACACGTGCCACGGGATGTTCGATCGCGGCCTTCACTTGTTGAAAAATCCAATAGGCCACGATTTCTGCTGAGGGGTTGTGCTCCTTAAAGTGGGGGTTTTCGTTAAGAAAAGTATAATCGAGTTTTTTTAAAATGTCTTGGACCTTGGCTTTGACCTCTAAAAAATCAATCAGGACTTCGATTTGATCAAGGTCTTTTCCTTGAAGCTTGACTTCCATTTTCCAATTATGTCCATGGAGAGGTTCTAGCGAACCATCATAAAGAACTAATTGATGTGCCGCAACAAAGGGCTGCGTGATAATGACTTCGTACATGCAAGCTTTTTACTGTGAGTTTGTAAGAAAGTAAAGGGGAAGGGCAAATAATGATTTGCCCCTACTCGGGGTCCTTATAATTGCGCAATTGACGTTCCAGACTAGCCAGTTTTTTTCTGAGACCACGGATTTCTGTCTTAAGGTTGGGAAGTTTAATCACAGGTTTATTTGACCCAAACGGATGACGAAAGCGCTCTTCGACTTTATGTTGTAGATCATCGATGCTTTTGTTGGTTCTGCCTAAAAAATCTTTGATCAGATTGCCACCGTCTTCAAACTCGTCACGGATTTTATCGATGACACGCCCGGCTTCGCCACGGACATTGTTACCTACGTGGGAGATAGAGCTAACCCCAGTGGTCAGAGACTTTTGTACAAAGTCCACAATGGACTCTCCGCCTGATTGAATAATATTTTTTAGGGTAGAAAGAGGTAAAAGACTTTTGTGTTTTTTTTCCTCTTCAAAAATAATTTGAGTGAGAGTGACGCTAGTGAGGTCTTTTCCGGTGCGGTTTTCCTGGATACGAACATCTTCGCCCTCACGTATCATTTGAGCAATTTCTTCTAAAGTGACATAGCAACTATTGATGGTGTCGTAGAGTTTACGATTTTGGTATCGTTTAATGATCCTTACCGGTGGTTGTTCTTGCACCATTGATCCCCCAATTCTGGTTTTTAAATAGTCTGCCAAAGCAAACTTGATTACTTTTTTTAACTTTATAAAGTTATTATCGTATTTTTATCCAGAAAGTTGCTAAGTTAAAACGGCTTTTTATCTTTCTTAAGAAGTCCGCGCGCGCGAACATGCGCGGAGAACTTTTAAAAATTACATAGTAATTATATATAGTTAAAGAGCATAAAGGTAAATTTTTATAAAATCTAGCATTTTTTCTTTATTTGAGTTCTTTTTTCTCTTTGTCGTTTTTTTCTTCTGTCTCGTCGTCTTCGTTCCGCACGGCTTTTTTAAAATTTTTTAGTCCTTTACCTAATCCACTACCAATGCTCGGTAATTTGCTGGCTCCGAAAACCAGTAGCACGAGAAGTAAGAGGAGCAGAATTTCTGTTGTGCCAAGGCCTAATAAGGCAAATGGGATCATTTTAAGACTCCTCATCTTTTAGGTAAAAATGATGGCTAAAATAACTAGGTGGTAACTTACTATCATCCTTAAAATGAAAGTAAAGTAGAATGAATGAAACATAATAAATAGGTAAAAAAAGAACCGTAAAAGGAATGAGCCATATTTCTCCCAAGCCAAGCAATTTTAAGCCAAAAGCAAGGCTTAAAATATATACCATAGGGACAATGTTTTTTTGTAAATGTAAACGAATCCCGAGTTTTCCAGGGAGTTTCCCATACCAGGGAATCAGGTTCATTAAATTGAGAGCCATCCAGGTGAAAATCAAGAAAAGGCAGGGCCAGGATAGAGGAAAAGAGGCAGGACTCTTCCAAAATAGGTACAGTATCAACGCAATTTCTATTCCCGAGACTACATTAAGTAAATAAATCATTGGGCTTTGGCGATTAAAAAAAAATTTTAGCATATTTTTGATATGAATTATTCAGGACTTATCGCAAAAAAATGCCCCCTGGCAAATGCAGGAGGCACCCTGAAGTGTCGACCTCTCCTAAAAGGAGGGTGTTTAAAATATCATAGCTCGGATTCAATCAAGAATACAAGTAAAACCGTTTCATTTTGAATAAAAAATATTTTTTTTTAGCAAACTCCACAAACGCGGCATAGTTCGGGCATACAATAATGCGAAATTTTGCCTTGGGAGAACTTATTTTTTTCTCGGGTGTAAAAGCTGGCCTTCATTCCGTGGTCGATGAAGTCCCAAGGCGTCGGGGCCTCGGGGTCAAAAAACTGGGTGACAAAGTTC
>JAUHYS010000249.1 GCA_030426445.1 bacterium | reverse complement strand
CCATCTTTCCGTTGGGGCCAGTATGGAAATCAACAAGCATCTCGGTGTTGACGTTTCTTATACTCGAGAGTTTACCAATAGAGTCACCGACAACGGCACGGTCAACCCTCTTGGCACCGGCGCTTTTGTCGAGGCTTCCGCCAATGTCTTTGCCTTTGGAGTGAGAGGCCATTGGGGAAGAGGCGAATAAAAATAATACGTAAATTAATTTACAGTCATGGTCGTCTGGTCGCCGGGCGACCATGCAATCTCTAAAAACCCCATTAAAAAATGGGGTTTTTTTTATGAAAAAATTTAGACAATAAAAATGGATGAAACCCCTATTAATTTTGCTGAACATGGGCTGTTTTTACTCGGTTTAATGCAAACCTCCCAGACCACCAATTCCAGCCATCATCAATTTTAGTTTCCAACATTTTCAGAAAATTTTTATCGTGTGATTCCTCTGGAACAATGTACTCTTCTCTATGTTTTTTTTAATTTCTTCTCTTTTAGATAAGTCATGACAAACATCTAATGTAATGGTGTTGATTCGAAATATACAAATAATTTTTTAAAAGCATTAAAAGAACCATAATATGAGATATTTTTCACTACTGAAAAAGATCTTGCTGCATTAAAGAGGTATGTATTTACAGGGTTCATTTAAAAAGCTTTTGCATCGCCCTAAGTGAGTCTCTTGCAAAACTTTTTTGCAGTCGACGTACATAAAAAGAGCCTAACTTACTTAAAAATTGCTGGGGACGCGAAAAAGCCAAAATATCATAATTAACTTGATTTGTCTCACGATTCCATTCGATCGTAAAGCGCTCTTCCCCTCGCTCCGCATGCTCAAAAAGAGAGCCATAAGCAAAAGAAAATTTTTTTTTATCTGACGCCGATGTTTTATCTTCAACATAAACAACACGACAAAAGTTAAGTGACCACAGTCCTAAGGCGTTGACCAAAATACCCACGGTTGCACCTTTAATGATCTGGGTTTGCGGCCAACATAACTCAACCCACCCTAACTTAAACATTTCCCAGTTTTGCAAAGCAGCTTTGGCTTTTTTAAAACAGTCTAAGCCTTCTCCTAACTGAATGCAGTTATGATAGACTGTATAAGAATTAGGAATTTTTTTTTCATCCCGAGTGGCTCCAATTTCAAGATAAGAAAATTTTTTTTCTGACTGCTGATCCAGGTTTTTTTGAATGGATTGATGCTTTGGTTTTTTTACATAAAACATATTTTTTTTATTTCACAAAAAAAGAATTTAGCAAGCCTACAATGCGCCTATTAAAAATACATTGTTAAAAATAGACTTGTGTATAAGAGAAAAACTACTTATGACCAAATTCTTATGGCACATTACTCAGAAATTATTTCATTTTGGTTTGAAGAAGCTCAATCCAAACAGTGGTGGATTAAAGACCCGGCTTTTGACAAAATGATTCAAAATCGCTTTGGCAGCATTCATCATCAAGCCAGCCACTGTGAACTTTATTCATGGCGTCAGGAGCCTTTAGGTCGCTTGGCCGAGGTCATTATCCTCGATCAGTTTTCACGCAATATTTACCGAAATCATGCCAAAGCTTTTAACCAAGATCCACTGGCATTAGCCTTGTCTCAAGAAGCCATTGCTTCCAACGCACAAAATTTACTCAACCCAACACAAAAAGCATTTTTATATATGCCCTGGATGCACAGCGAATCAAAAACGATTCACGAAAAGGCTCTCCAACTTTATAGCGAACCAGGCCTCGAGTTTAATTTAGATTTTGAAAAAAAACACAAAGCCATTATTGACCGCTTTGGACGCTATCCGCATCGCAACCCAATTTTAGGACGCAAATCGACTGAAGAAGAAATCAAATTTTTAAAAGAACCCGACTCTTCGTTTTAGTGTCAAAGCTTGGCTAACTATTATCAAAAAACAGAATACTAAAATTAAGCTTTTAAGAATAGGGTTGAATCAAAGGAATTCTTTCTCCCTGCGGTAACGGTTGAGAACGAAAAACCTGATGCGTCGCCTCGGGATCAAAATCCACAGCGTAGAGTCTTGGTTTTAAAGGTAATTGATCCACCATTTCTAAAGCAGCGGACATCAGTTGAGCCAAAACTTCTTCGATGACCTCGGTTGGAACACCATAATATAAGAAATTAATCGGCATCAAATCGTGGAGAAAAAATAAATTTTTTGGGTACCAATAACCATCTTCATGTAAAATATTAAAGGAGTACTCGCTTCCATAATATCTTTTTGAAATCCGACTGCGAATAGTGCGTTTCACACCATAGGTCGGTCGATTAGCAATCACGATTTTTCTTGTTTTATACGTAAAAATTTCATTTGCCCAAGCTAGTAAATCAGGAAACTCCGCTGTTTTTGTCGACCCACTGGCAAGAAACAAATCTCTTTTTTTACCGTGCAGTAACCAGTCCACAACATCACTGACTTCAAAAGTAGTGTTTCCAGGAGTCGGTCCACCAGAAACGCCTATTACCAAATCAATATTATGTCTTACTTCCAAAGGTAACTCACTATACTGACAGGTCTCTAAACAACCCGGAACAGCTGGATTAGTCGGCTCGGGATGCCAATTAGGCAACCTTTGCAAGGAAGGCTGACAGTTTACTTTGATATCGCTTGCACTGATTTGAGTATAGGGTTCATCTAACCTTCCCATAAAATACTTCATCAGACTGCGCCCAATATTTCCACGGCTGCCAAACAAATGTACATGCCTTCTCTGTAAAACATAACCTTGAGAAAACAAAACCGATTCGATAGCATTGAGAACGCTAGAAGCCACTGCATCAGATTCTAATTGGGTTTTAACATAGGAAACCGCAATTGTAAAAGCTGGGTAACTTAACTGGCCTGCCTTTTGTTGGATACGCATCAAACGGTCATAGCCATTGCGGGTATGCTCTAATGAACCCAACAGAACACCTTGCAAAGCGCTTTCCAGTTTTTCAGGCAAGGCTTTGTCGACAGAATATTCCTGAGGAAGATGATATTTTTCTCTGACTTTGGAAATGCTTAACCCGGAAAGTACACTTTCGTTCAGGACGGGTGCGATGTATGCCCCGTCTTCAATAATGAGGCACTGTTGATGATTTTTCCTCGCTCTTCTTAAAAACCGTAAAAAAGTAAAAGATGTCAGGCTTTCCATGGATTCCAGAAAATTTAATTTTTGTTTGGCAAAGTTATGACTAAACTCTTCAAAAGGAAAGTTTTCCTCCTCCCGCAGCTTGATAAATTTACGATCGACCCGATAAGAAACCCTAGGCTGCGCTAAGGTATCGTCTTTTTCTAAATCCAGAACAAAGTATTGAA
>JAUHYS010000248.1 GCA_030426445.1 bacterium | reverse complement strand
TGTACGATCTTGCTATCAAAGCTGATATGATCGCCGATCGTCGTACAGCCTCCCATTAAAGTTCGATAAATCCCTTTTTCGAAAGGGGCTTCGTTCGTGTGTGGGCTCCAACTGTTTTTGAGCGCAAGGATGACACGGATCCAAGCGTCGAAACTTCCTGGGTAGTCAGTAGCTTCTAACTCGGTGAGTTCCAAGTGACAGTGTGCATTGACCAGACCTGGTGAAAGGACGGTTTGAGGAAGTCGATACACTTCGGGGTCGGATTTGGCTTCGATTGGAAGGTCTTTTTCCAAACCAATCCAGGCAATACGATTTCCTTTGATCCAAAGGGTTGGGTCTTTAATATCTCGCATGCCGGGGTTTTTGAGTGAGTGAGCAAAGATGAGCATTAATTTAAATACCGATAAAAAGTATCACGCTGTCTGGCGCTTTTTCCCATTTCGCTGACAATACGTTTCATTTCTTCTACATGAGTATGGTTGGCTCCGCCCGTGGCGCGTAGAACATTCTCTTCGAGCAAAGTAGAACCCAAATCATTGCCGCCAAATTGGGTAGCCACTTGAGCCACTTTAATCCCTTGGGTGAGCCAACTGATTTGGATATTTTTAAAATTGTCCATAAACAAACGCGAAATGGCCAAAGTTTTCAGATAGTCGTGGCTGCCGACCTGTTGTCCTGCCATGGGAGAGTTTCCGGGAACATAGGTCCAGGGAATAAAGGCAAAGAAACCTTGAGTGCGATCTTGTAGGTCACGCAATTGTTGAAGATGAGCGACGCGTTGCGCATAATTTTCGTGATGGCCAAACATCATGGTTGCGGAACCCTGAATGCCCAATTGATGCGCGGTTTCAAAGACCTCAAGCCACTGAGCGCTGTTACACTTTCCCGAAGAAATTTTTTGCCTTAAAGGGTCGTCTAAAATTTCGGCACCGCCTCCAGGGATGCTATCTAATCCGGCCTCTTTGAGGGCGGACAGCACATCGTGATAGTTGAGCTTGCAAACGTGCGCAATGTGATGAATCTCTGGAGGAGAGGCATGAATGGTAATCTTTGGGTATTTCGATTTTATATGCCCCACTAAATTTGTATAGTAATCGAGTTTAAAATCCGGATGATGGCCTCCTTGCATGAGGATTTGGGTGCCGTCATGAGCGATAAGGTCTTCGATTTTTTGATTGATTTCTTCATAGCTGAGTTCCCAGGCATCCTCATCCTTTTTATTGCGGCGAAAGGCACAAAATTTACAGCGTAGCACACATACGTTGGTGTAATTGAGGTTACGATCAACGACATAACCCACAGTGTTGCCGTTTTTGCTTTGATTGTAGAGGTCCGCAAAGTGCCCTAAAGCCAGTAGGTCGCCTTTTTCAAATAAGGTGAGGGCATCCTCAGAGGTTAACCGCGTCTGCTCTTCGAGCTTCTGTAATAAATTTGAGGGAAGTGTCATAAGCTTCTTCCTTTATTTCGGCGACCCAATCTAAAAAGAGTTTTAAGCCAATGAGTTCTGGGCCACCCATGTGATATTGAATACTTTTGGAGAGATACTCGAAAGCGATTGCAGGATCAATCATTTCTTGCTCTGCGGATATTTTGGCTAAGTTTTTTTTGCCCATTAACTTGGCACTGTGTAAATAACTGAGGGTTTCTGGCTCCACCTCCGTCTTGCTCATCCAACAGGCATACACAAAGGGCACTCCAGTCAGTTTATCCCATTCTGTTCCTAAATCCGTAAAATAGGGGTTGATTTGGCGGTGGAGCAGGGCTTGATCGCCAATGATTAAATAGCTGTGGGCTTTTTCGAAGTTGGGAGACCAGTTAATTTCGTTGAGTTCGCGTTGATACTTTTGTTTGAGGATAATTTTAAGCAATTGATGAGAGGTTTTGGAGTTGGGGTCTAAATAAATTGATTCGCTATTCGCTAAATTTATGCTTGGACCGCGATGAAAGGCCAAGACACTTTGAACCGGACCATGAGAAATAATGCCACTCCCGGGAATGATTTTGAGTTGAGGGTCTTCTAAATAAGAAACCGCGGGTAGTAGGGCAATAGAAACCTGATTTTTAGCCATTGCTTCGTGAAGTTCGGCAGGAGGGGCTAATAAAACTCGTTCGCCGCTCAGTTCCTCAAGAGCAGAAACAAGCGGGGTGGCGTTTAAATAAGGAACGGATCCAAAAAGTATCCGGTGGTTTGATTTCATACTTAGGCAAAATCACAGCTTGGCTTGAGAGTCAATCGGATCTGCATGGATTGGATTTTTTTTTGAATAGGGACCTAAAAACAAAAAGACAAATATGTCTTGAGCCTTGGTTTTTTCCTCATATCAAGATAAAATATCTCAATGGGAGAAAAAATTGAGCAAACTCAATTAACTCAGGAAGATCAGGAACTCTTTTACAAAAAACTCTATGAGGAAACTTGTTTGCTTCAAAAATGGTTTCAAGACCCCAAAAGCTTTAGCAGTAAAATTTACGCAGGTATCGAGTTAGAGGCCTGCCTTTTGGATCAGAAAAATTCACCTCACCCCATTAACGGAATTTTTTTACAGGGTTTTGATTCAAATAAAATGACTCATGAACTTTCTAAATTCAATTTTGAGATCAATAGCCAGGCCCATCCAGTAGAAGGTAAGGTTTTTTCTCAATTGAAGAAAGAACTTACTCAGCTTTGGAAACTGAGCGGAGCGAGAGCAAAGAAACTGCAAAGTAAAGTTGGGCTTTTTGGAATTTTACCTACCTTACAGCCCGATGCTCTTAATATACAGAATATGTCTCCTGAAGAGCGCTATTTCGTGCTTAATGAAGTGATTAGTAAAAAATGGAGAGGTCGACCCGTTCAGTTTGAGTTAAGAGGTAAAGACCACTTATCCATTGAACATCAGGACGTGATGTTAGAGTCTGCCTGTACCTCTATGCAGATTCACATCACATTACGACCTGAGATAGCAACAAGCTTATTTAATTGGGCTTATGTGATTTCGGCTCCTATGATTGCGATTTGCGCAAACTCTCCTTTTTTATTTGAAAAAGATTTATGGGAAGAAAATCGCATTCCACTTTTTGAAAACGCGGTTTCTCTTTATGGAAAGGGGCAAGGTGGCCAAGCCGGACGGGTGACCTTTGGGACGGCTTATTTGAAAGATTCTCTCTTTGAGGAATTTGTTAGAAATTATACAGAATACATGCCTGTTTTGTACGCTGCCTATCAGGAAACTCCTGCATCCATGAAGCATTTGCGATTTCATAATGGGACTATTTGGCGATGGAATCGTCCGGTATTGGGATTTGATGCTGATGGTAAGCCTCATCTAAGGTTAGAGCATCGGTGTATTCC
>JAUHYS010000247.1 GCA_030426445.1 bacterium | reverse complement strand
GGAAATGGCCTTTGTTTATGCTTGTTTATATGAGTGCTTTAGCTTACGGAGCCTCTTTTCTTACTTTTCATATTACACAATACTTACTGGTATAAACCCTGCGAGGAATCCTATTTTTAATTTGACGATTAATTATTTTTTAGTTTATAAGCTATCTTTATTTGAAAATAACTTTCAAAATTAATTTTTAGGACGAACCTTATGATGTATGCAATTCGTTGGCCTTTAGCCATTGTTTTAATTTCGATTTTGTTTGGCACCGGTATGGGGGCTTTTTTTGGTGCAAAAGAAGAGTCCGTAAAAACCTATTTAGAAAACGAGCTTCAAAAAAATGAGCTTTTTTCAAAAGTTGACGAATCTTCAGAAGGTCAAAAGGCTAAAGAAAAATTAGCGCAAACTAAAGATAAATCTTGGCGCTATATCTTAAGAGCCCACTTTCATGGTGGTGG
Source organism: bacterium (assembly GCA_030426445.1). Lineage (GTDB taxonomy): Bacteria > UBA10199 > UBA10199 > DSSB01 > DSSB01 > JACKPJ01. The sequence continues at coordinate 2,886 of JAUHYS010000247.1, read as the reverse complement.
TATTGCTGCTTTAAGCTTAGGATTACTTTTATTATTAGGGCATATGACTCTATCCTCGGGAAAAAGACAATTAATTGGATTCGGAATTGCTATCAGCGGATTTCTTTATCCTTTGTTTTGGTTGTTTAGTGGGCTTTATGGACCCTCTATGGGTACGGGTGCTGCAAAACAAAAGTTCGAGATGTTTGCTTATGCAGGGGCCTTACATGTTTTACTTACTTTAGTCGTTTTGTTTTATGTGATCCGGGGAAATCTCGTCGGCAAACAAAAGGTTCAAGAACTTACTTAACGACGAAACTAAATTTTTATTAAAACTTGCTTGGTGAGTTTTATTAGCACTTTTTTTGAAAATTAATTTCATTATTTATTAAATTTATTAAAAAGGGTATAAAAAATGAAAGACCTAACATCGAGTCATTTAAATTATGTGATTAAAACTTTTAAACTTTGTTTCTTATTTATTATTTTGGCTTTTGCTTTACCCCTTTCTGCTCAGCAAGAAAAAATTGAAGAAAATAAACAAGATAACTCCGAAGTGATTTATCGTGCGCCAGTGATTGATGTCATCGGCTCGGATGAAAACGCTTTAAATGATGTCCCCGGTTCTGGTGAAGTGATTACACAAGAAAAGTTGGATGTTAGGCAACCGATTAATCTTCAAGATATTGTCAGAGAAGTTCCTGGTGTGCATATTCGTAACGAAGATGGTATTGGACTCATTCCTAATATTGGTATTCGTGGACTGAACCCAGATCGCAGTGAAAAGCTCCTTATCTTAGAAGATGGCATGCCGGCTGGTTTAGCACCCTATAACGTGAATGCTTCTTATTATATTCCTCCTATTGAAAGAATGGATCGAGTCGAAGTGCTCAAAGGCAGTGGTTCGATTCTTTATGGTCCTCAAACTGTAGGGGGGGTGCTTAATTTGATTACACCGGATGTCCCCAAAGATTATCGTAGTCGACTCCGCTTTATGGGAGGGACGGATACTTATTTAATGGGTCACGGAACCTTTGGTAAAACTTGGGGTCCTTTTGGTTTAGATGTATCCATTTTGCATAAACAAGGGGATGGATTTCGCAATCACAGTGACTTTAATCTAAGTAATTTTACTGCAAAAATGAAGTTTGATATCAGTGATAAGACCAAAATTATTTTAAAAAATAATTATCATGATCAAAATTCTTCTCAAACTTATTTAGGCTTAACTCAAGGGCTTTATGATCAAGATGCAGACATTAATCCGGCGCAATTTGATCGTCTTGATGTAAGTCGCTACGATATGCAGTTTACGCTACAGCATTTTTTCAATGATAATATCGAGCTGTTAACCAATATCTATTACTGGAATGCAAAACGTAAATGGAATCGCCAAGATTTTGCTAGAAATACTGGTTTTGCGCCGGCACCAGAGAATACTTCCGCTATATTTGGTGATGCCAGTATTGATGGTGGTGCTATTTATATGCGAGACAGTTTTGGTGCGCGTGATCGTTGGTTTCAAGGTGTAGGGATCGAACCTCGCTTACTCATTGATTATGATGCCTTTGGCAAAACTCATCATCTGCATACGGGTGTTCGCTTTCATTACGAGTCGATGATTGATCAGCGCAATAATCGGGAAACGCTTATCAGCGATCCCGTGATGGCAAAGGAGGAAATCAACCGTGCCTATGCTTTTGCTTTTTTCTTTCAAAACACGCTTCAAGTCACAGAAAACCTAAGCGTGATTCCAGGCTTTCGCTATGAAAATTATACTCAGAAACGAGAGATTAAACGTCAAGACGGAGTCGATGTGGATTTAAGTGATTCCACCAACCACAATGTATTGATTCCGGGTTTAGGGATCACTTATCAATTACCCCGTAGTACAACTTTATTTACCGGTATACACCGGGGTTTTGCTCCTCCCAGAACGGCTCAAGCGATCTCGTCAGATGGTGAGGATTTACAGCTCGATGCAGAATACAGTTGGAATTACGAATTAGGTGTTCGTACACGTCCCTATGAATTCTGGAATGCAGAAGCGACTTTCTTTTTTATGCACTTTGACAATCAAGTCGTCCCTGCTAACGAATCCGGTGGTGCCAGTACCGCTGACACCAATGCAGGTGAAACTCGTCACCTTGGTGGAGAGTTTGCGAGTGCCTTAGATATGTTGGGTGCTGCGGGTTTTGAAAAATCACACCAACTTTTCTTAGATACTCGCTATACTTTCGTCGATGCAAAAAATACTACTTCGGGTGGTTTATACGAAGGGAATGAGTTGCCTTATGCACCTAAACATCGACTTTTGCTAGGGCTTCGTTATGTTGCCAACGAAGGTACGGTTAAAGGTTTGAGTTTGGGAGTTGAGGGAACTTACACCAGTAGTCAATTTGCAGATCAGGCCAATACCATGGAAGCCTCTGCCGATGGAACGAATGGGCGTATTCCTAGCTATTGGCTTTTTAATGCTTATGCACAATATCAGGTGCCAAAGACACGTCTTAAATTGCATGTGACGGCAAATAATCTTTTTGATAATAAGTATATTGTTAGTCGAGCTCCTCGTGGAATTTTTGCTGGACCTGGTTTGCAGGTGTTGGGCGGACTTTCTTACGATGTTTTTTAGAGAAGGAAAAAATGTTAGAATATTTCAATAAAGGCGGGCCCATTATGTACCCGCTTTTAGCTTTTTCAATCATTGCTTTAGGTTTGATCTTGGAGCGCTTTTTTTATTATCTAAGGCTAAGGTGCAATCTACAGAATTGGTTTGAAAACTTTGCAAAAGATGAAAAGGTGGAGTCCCAGATAGTTGAGGATCAGTTAAATCAATTGCAAAAGCATCCTCTAGGACGAGTCTTTCATTCAATTTGGAAAGAAAAAAAATTAAGGCGTAAAGAT
>JAUHYS010000246.1 GCA_030426445.1 bacterium | reverse complement strand
TACTGGGTTGAAGACATATCTGAATTTTCTATTTACCCCGGAAAAAGAGAAAAACTAAAAAAAGAAGACCTTCTCCCTCTACTGAATACATTAATGAAATTACCTGATATCGATTATTCAGAACATGATCCAGTAACTCCTTTAGGAAATCGAATTGAAATCGACAAAGAGTCAATTAAAAACTTTTTGAAAAACCTAACAATACAACAAAACCTAATATAACTGTTGCAGACTAATTATTAGTTAGATCTAAAGTTAATAACATAGGCCAATTAATAAACTTTCTCGATTTCGGAGATTTTTCAAAAGTCGATTCGTTGGGCATATACTCATTTACTTCATTTAAAGTGAGCTCTACATTGATCGCCGCGTTTATGAAATCTGATATTTGATGGTCATAACTTTCAAAGCGAAACTCAATATTTTCATTGGCATCATAGTAATGGGCCTGTTTATCTCTTAAAAACATAGCAGGGTGCATAGTAGTAAATAGGATACGAGCCCCTTTTTTCGACACTCTTTTTGCTTCTCCAAAAAAAGGCATTAAAAACTTAACATGTTCAAGAACTAGGCTGGATACCACCAAATCAAATGAATCCGTTTCAAAGGGCCATGGTTTATGTATGTCGTGTCTTACAAATTGAACTCCTTCAGCCATTTTTTGTCTAGCCACTAAAAGCATTTCATCAGAAAAATCTACCGCCGTTAAACGAGCTCCCTTGTTGAAAATATGATGGCTATGCCTTCCCGTGCCACAACCCAACTCTAAAACAGACTTTCCCGACACATCCCCTAACATACTTTTAAAAATTGGTTCTTCTAACACAACCAATGGATTGTCTTCAAAATCATAGGATACAGCCCACTTATCGTAACCATCTTGGGTAGTAACTTGTTTAATCGTCTTGGTCTCTTTCATCTGCTCTCCCAATGTCAGCACTCATCCTTACTTAGTCTCCGGTACGGACACACTTTTGGGACTCAGTGCAGTAATAAATGGCTCTTTGTTAACTATCGGCATATATTCTTTCCTACTATAATACCTGATACTTCAAATTTCTGGACTGCAATAGGTAATCCGGTTGTCTGGATCTTCACATTTTAATGCATATCACACCTAGTCAAATCAAATGGAGCACGAACAGAATCCTAAGTAGAATTTTAGTTACGACACAAAAATTTTACACAAGGAGATCTATTCGTGCTCGAGAAGAATCTAACACGTTTTGCTTTGCCAAAGGACCTAAAATTAATTGATATAAAAACTTCATCTAAAGGTAATATTTGGGTTTGTGAGAAAGTGCGCCAACCCTTTGAAACCTGCCCGAAATGTGCAACTCCATCCGATTCCAGAGCTGGACGTTGCAAGGTTAAAGTTCGTGATCAGGGGGTTCGAGATGAAGCTCTTTTCCTCGTGATTCATAAGCATCGGTACTTTTGCAAGAACTGTAAGAAAACGTTCACAGAACCAGTGAGCCTCGTCTGGCCCAGACGACGAACGACTCAAAGATTCAGGAAAGCATTAGCCAAAGACTGCCACAACTTCTCTAATCTCCATAAAGTGAGAATAAAAAATAAAGTCTCTAGTGGTCTTATGTACAAAGTTTATTACGAACAAATCAAAACGAAATTGCGAGAACGTCTTACGGAGAAATGGCCCACCCATATTGGTATCGACGAGCACTTCTTTAAAAGAAAAAGAGGCTATAGCCAGTTTGTAACTGTGATCTCAAACCTTAAAAAAAGAAAGCTCTTTGAAGTCGCTCAGGGTAAATCCAATCGCACACTCGTTGAACAGTTACAGCACATTCCTGGTCGACTCGATGTTAAGGTTGTTAGCATCGATATGAGCTCTCCCTATCGATCTTTTGTTAAAAGGATATTCCCTAACGCTGTTATCGTCTGTGATAAGTTCCACGTTCTAAGACTGCTTAACGGAGCCATTATGAGTGCGGGAAAGAACATCGAAGGTCATAAACAAAAACTCAAAACAAGAAAACTTCTACTTCGAAATAGAAAAAAACTCGACTACTTCGTGCGATCTGAAATCGATCACTATCTCAAAGACAAACCTGAACTCAATGCAATCTATCGAGCCAAAGAACAGCTTTTTGAACTCTACAGGACGAGAGGCTCTGATAGAGCCTCTCGTAAACTGGATACCTTCATTTACAGCATAAAAAACTCCGACATAAAACCACTTCGAACTCTTGCTAAAACTCTCTCGAATTGGAAAACGGAAATCCTTCAGTACTTCCAAAACAAATGGACAAACGCCCTCACTGAAGCGCTTAACAATACAGGAAAGCTTGTACAGAAGCAGGGTTACGGATATAAGAGCTTTGATAACTATCGACTTAGGTTTCTAAGTGCTTGTTTCTTTTGAGTTGCGGGCTGCGATATGCAGCTGAGTGAGGTGATCCTTGAGTTGCGGGCTGCGATATGCAGTTGAGTGAGGTGATCCCGATATGCAGTTGAGTGAGGTGATCCGGACCTTCAACGGAAAAAATTGGTCGGCTGGACAGGATTCGAACCTGCGACCACTACACCCCCAGCGTAGTGCGCTACCTGACTGCGCCACCAGCCGACAACAATAAGAAGTAATGGCATAATGAATTTCAGCGACTTTGTCTAGAGCAAATCAGTATGGCTTAATTATTGGGCAAAAAACAAGATCCGTCCCTCTAATTTGAAAGCGGGTTTAGGGAAGAAGGAAGCTAAGGTCCGGGGTTAGAGGTGGCTTTGTTGAGGCAAAATGTAATTTAAAAATTCAATTAATATGAAAAATCGATAACTTTTATCTATCACTTAATTGCACTTTTAAATTAGATGTTTAGTCAAATCTGAGCGATAACTACAAAGAAACAAAAAAAGGAGTCATTGATGCAATTAAAAGACACAACAGGAAACAAAGTACCAAATGTAACATTTCATGTCCGAGACGATTTTAAATGGGTTCAAAAAACAACAGATGATTATTTTAAGGGTAAAAAAGTAGTTTTGTTCGCGTTACCAGGCGCTTTTACCCCAACCTGCTCATCGTCCCATTTACCCAGATACAATGAGTTATATGACTCTTTCAAAGAAAATGGAGTCGATGACGTCATTTGTCTTTCAGTAAACGATAGTTTTGTAATGAATGAATGGCAAAAATCTCAAAACGCTCCCAATATCACCATGCTTCCTGACGGAAATGGAGAGTTCTCGGAAAAACTTGGATTCTTAGTTGATAAATCAATTGTAGGGTTTGGTAAACGATCTTGGAGATATTCCATGCTTATCAACGACGGAACCATCGAAAAAATGTTTATTGAAGAGGAAATCCCTGGTGACCCTTTTTCAAACTCAGACG
>JAUHYS010000010.1 GCA_030426445.1 bacterium | reverse complement strand
TTGGGATGGCAAGCAATTTGTCTATGACAACAAATATTCACAGAGCTTAACACGCACTAAACGTTTAGAGGGTTCTAAGTAATACACATAAAATGTTAGCGATCTCGATTCAAAACCTGAAAAAAAACTACAAAGAAACCCTAGCTCTAAGAGGAGTCAGTCTAGAAATCCCTCAAGGAGAATTTTTTGGCTTATTGGGCCCCAATGGAGCAGGAAAAACCACTCTTATCAGTTGTATAGTTGGCCTGGCTCACCCCAGTGAGGGCGAAGTGAAGGTATTTGACCAGTCCCTGAAACAAAATCCCCTGGCTGCAAAAATGAATATTGGCTTTTCTCCTCAAGAGGTCAATGTCGACCGCTTTTTCAATCTACAAAAAACTTTGGAGTTCCAGGGTGGTTTTTATGGGCTTCCTTATAAAGAAAGCAAAAAACGGGCTCACGAATTATTAGAGCAATTTGGTCTAAAAGCAAAAAGCAAACAACAGTTCTATAAACTAAGCGGAGGCATGCAAAAAAGATTGCTTATTGCACGTGCCTTGATGAGTCGACCCAAGTTACTCATCCTGGACGAGCCTACAGCAGGTGTAGATGTCGAGCCAAGACATGAACTTTGGAGATATTTACGCAACCTTAATCAAGATGGAACCACCATTATTTTAACCACTCATTACATTGACGAGGCCGAAGCACTTTGCGAACGCGTGGGTATTATTGCTGAGGGAAAAGTTTTAGAACTGGGCAGCCCCCAGGCTCTCATTGATAAATATTGCCAATCTCAACTTTGTATCGAAGTCGACAATGCTCTAAAAGCAGAAGATTTTTCCGACATTCCACAGGCTCAAATCATAGAAAATAAAATTAGCGTCACCTCTACCCGAGTCGGCCCCTTATTAGAAAAAATGATTCACTTAATTTTAGCTCAACCCGGTCAGCATATTCGGGATATCCATTTACAAAGAGGGAGCTTGGAAGAGGTTTTTCTTAAAGTCACAGGAAAGCATTTGCAGCCCACTTCAATAAATCACCAATAAAAACAACTATAAAAGCATCTCGATAACTTTTATTATTTTGTTTAAAACCAAAGTTCTTTATTCAGAGTATATACCCTCAATCCTCACACCTAATAGGCTAGCTCTATAAAGCCACATCGCTTTTAAGTGCAGCCTTGTTTTTCACAATATAAAAAACTTCCTTGCTGCTGGTCGACAAGCCTCCAAGAAGAAAAAGCAAGTGGAATGCTTAGACAGCCGAGTAAAGAAGTTAAATGGAGATACTTATGAAAAAATCACTTTATACTTTAATAGTTAGTTCAATAACATTATTTACATTTTGCAGCGCTAGTTTTGCTTCTACATTAAAAGTAAAAGCAAAGTGTCTTAATGATAAAGGGAAAATGGTCAAATGCACAGTTAACACAGATGGACACGATTTAGAAATCGACTATAAATCCAAAAAATATTCTCACTTGGATACCCGTATTCCTGCAGAAAAAATTCAGCATATCAGTATGGGAGAATACTCACGACGCCGCGTTGGGGAAAGTATTGCTTTAGGTATTTTGGTGTCACCGGCAGCACTCTTTGGATTGATGAGTAAGAAGAAACGTGACACTTTTGGTATCGAATACCAGGATACTCAAAACAAATCTAGCATGGCTTATATTCACGTTAAGAAAAAGTATGGCCATGCATTAAAAACAGCTCTTCAAAGCATCACGGGTCAAAAAGTCGCTTTGGAAACCTCCATCGCCGAAAAATAAGTTGATCACATCATAAAACTAAAAACACCCTCCGGTGAATCGGGGGGTGTTTATTTATTGTGTCTAATCTATAATAGGGCAAGGACACTCGGCTTCAACCCACAGCTCTGTCACCATCAACTGATTATTGATTTTACGCAAAGATATTTTTTCTTTTAAGTTAACTTGAAAATCCAACTCAGGGTCATGTTTTTTTTGGGTAATGGCTAACTCTAAATAAGCTTGTGGGGGCTTATGAAGGTTATCAATTTTAATTTTATTTATTTTTTTTACCTGGACTTCTAGTTTTGGGTGACGCTCAAAAAGCTTTTTCAGGTAACTTAAATACTCTTCTGTGCGATAACTCTTACTTAAAAAGCTAATACCTTTTAGGGAAAGCTCTATCTTGCTTTGAGAGTCAAGATATTCAGCTATCAAAGTGAAATCTTTTTTTTGAATGGCCAGCTGCGTCTTTTGAAAAATGCTTTCAACTTCCTTTAATTGAATCTTTTGAACCGCTACTTTTTCCGCTTTTTCTTGAGAAAAGATTTGTTTTAAAGAAACAAAAGTACATAAAAAAAATAACATAAAAAAAGCAATGCTCTTAAAACGGCATTGCTTGATTAAACTTTTATTATAAAACCAACACATCAAATCTATAAATCTAATACACTCACTCGTTTTACAATAGATCATTAGACCAAGAAATCATTAGTCAGGACACTTGGTTGCATCCTCAATCTTTTTTGCTTGCATAACACACTCTATACCTTCCTTAGAGGCTTTTTCTTGGCATTGCTCAACAAGTTGAGGACTGGATTCCTTCCAACGTTCTCGAATGATTTTCATTTGGTCTTCTGAAATTTCTTTTTGCTTTTTTTGAACATCTTGCATGGTCAATTCAAAAATGCGCTCAATCGCTTTATCGCATCGTTTTTTCGAAACTTTTCCCTTTTTAGCAAATGAATTGGGCGCAATGAGCACAATTAAAAAGAAACTTAATATAAAATAAGAAACGAATTTTGGTAATTTCAAGAGCTTTCTCCTAACTTTAATCACGCATTCTATGACTATTTTATTGCTATAGAACTGCTTAAGGTTAAAACAATTAATTACTTGTCATATATCAAGCAATCGACTAAGTCTTCCTATTTTTTTAATTTTAAGTTCAGATAAAAATACAAAGCATTAGGAGAAACGAAATGAAAATGAAAAAAAGTTTATTATTTTGTTTAACAGGATTAACTTTACTAATTTTGGGGGCTTGTGGCAGCCAAACTGCTTCGGAAGCCGACTGTCAAAAATTTGCTGATCATGTCATTGAGTTAGGACTAAAAGATGTCCCAGAGGGGCCTGCCGCAGATATGGCAAAAAAAATGGCTCAAGACAATATGGGAGCAATTGTAAAAAAATGTGCTGAAGAAAAAATAGATAAAAAAGCCCTGGATTGTTCCATGAAAGCCCAAAGTTTAGAAGAAGTCGCTAAATGTGGCGCACCGACAAAATAAATAAAAACCCACTAAAATGATTGAAAATATTAAAAGTCTGTAGAGCTATTCTACAGACTTTTTTATTTTTAGTTGTTTTTCTTACTTTTTTCTTCTATCTAGTAACTCTTAAAAAACATGAGGAGTTTTTATGGCCGTTCCTACACACCAAGCGATATCCATTGGCAAATACTTATTTAAACAAAAGCTATTAAGACGTAAACGCTACCCGCTCAACTTGATGTTAGAACCGCTTTTTCGATGTAATCTTGCTTGTCCAGGTTGCGGAAAAATTCAGTACCCCCATGATATTTTAAAAAAGCACATCAGTGTAGAGGATGCTCTCAATGCAGCCAATGAATGCGGCGCACCCATGGTGACCATTCCTGGCGGAGAACCACTGATCCACCCCCAAATCGAACAAATTGTCGAGGGGCTGCTAAAACAAAAGCGCTATGTCATTCTTTGTACGAATGCTCTCTTATTAGAAAGAAACCTTCACAAATTCAAACCCAATAAACGCTTTACCTTTAGTGTTCATATGGACGGTTATGGTGAACATCACGACAAATGTGTCGACCGCGAAGGCACCTATGAGATTGCAGTACGTGCAATACAAGCTGCTATTAAAGCTGGCCATCGCGTCATTACCAACACCACTGTATTTGAAGGACACGATATTAAAAATTTAGCTCAACTCTTTGATCATATGATGGAATTGGGCATCGAAGGCCTCACTATTTCACCAGGTTTCAGCTACGAGAAAGCACCCGACCAAGAACATTTTCTCAATCGACAAAAAACCCATCGCTTATTTCAAACGTTGTTAGATTATAAAAGACAACACAACAAGAAGTGGGATTTTTCTAATAGTCCCTTTTACATGGATTTTTTAGAGGGCAAACGCGATTACGAATGCACACCCTGGGGTATGCCGACTTATAATGTTTTTGGCTGGCAAAAGCCTTGCTACTTATTGACACAAGAAGGTTATGCTAAAACCTTTCAGGAATACATGGAATCCACCAAATTTGAACAATACGGAACAGGTCGCAATGAAAAGTGTGCCAACTGCATGACCCATTGTGGTTATGAGCCAACTGCAGTAACGGACGGCATGTCGAGTTTTGGTAAGATGATCGAAATCGGTAAAGCAACGGCTTCGGCCGCTCGCTAAATAAAAAGTGTAAAAAATAATGCTTAAAAATACCTTTTTTATTTTATTTTCATTTTTTAGTTTGGTGCTTTTTCTAGGTTCTTGTGCAAACACCCCAAAAGAAGGCAGCAAGAACCCAGCTGTTTACCGCAATTACCAAGACGATTGTTTAAGACAACAAAGAGGCCAGAGTTTTAAATCAGGAAGCTCTGTGGACCCACAAAATGACCAATGGGTTTGCGATTAGCACCTTTTATTCCCATCTCTCAATTGAATTCAAAATTAATCTCAAAAAAATGCAAAAATCACCCTTTAGGGTGATGTTCTGATTTTTAGCGATTGTTACAAGTCACTTCGTAAAATGAAATGAGTACTTCTATATAGTCAAGACTCATAAGAAATAAAAATTATGGAGTGAGAAATGAAAATTAAAAATATCATTCAGGTGATTTCTAGCCTAGGAATTTTAGCCTCTGCGTCTATGCTTCATGCCGCTAATATTCATGTTAATCACACTGCAGACGTTATTAATTACGAAGATAATAAGTGTACATTGAGAGAAGCTATTATTGCAGCAAATACAAACCTTAGTCAGGCTGATTTAGTCAACTTTCCCAACGAATGCCTTCCCGGAAACGATAATAATGACAGTATTTTAATAGCATCAGGTACTTATAATATAGAACTTGGGCCATCGGACAATGACCATACAACAGAAACTGGAGATTTAGATATATTAGATCATCTGAAGCTTATTGGGAATGGAACCGGTGAAACCATTATCAATGGGAATAAAATCGATAGAATTTTCCAAATCGCTTCGGGAAAAATTGTTTTAATAGAAAAACTTAGTTTAGAAGGAGGCGAAGCAAAGGGAGCCAATACCGGTGGGGGAGCCATTGTCAATTATGGAAATCTAACAATTAATGAGGTCAGCTTTAAGAATAACCACGCTCCTGATAGTGGTGGAGAAGGCGGAGCCATTGCAAATCGGGATGGGTCTCACTTAAATGTGTCACACTCTAGCTTTGAGAATAATACCGCTAATTCTGGTTCTGGACAAGGTGGAGCTATTCACACATCAGGAAATGGAAATTTTAACATCTCCTCTTCAACGTTTCATAATAATCAAGCCAATTCTGGTGGAGCTATTTTTGTAGACTCTTCATCCATGAACCTTATCAACTCCACTTTAAGTGAAAACAAATCCATAAATTCTGGTGGAGCTATTTTTGTTGGGAGTCTTTTTAGTACGGTAGACATCAATTATTCCACTATTGTTTTCAACGAAGCCGATTCGGATCAAAATAATAATGGAACGGGTGGAGGTATTGTTCGAACAGGATTCTTCTCTAATGTGCTCATAAAGAACTCCATCCTAATGGGTAACCTAAACTACAGTCTCATGTCCTACGAATGTGATGGTGGTGGCATACACAGTGAGGGCTACAATCTTTTTGGAAATTTAAACAACTGCTCTCTCACCTTAGAACCAAGCGATCAGGCGAATCTCCAAACTGACGATGTCTTCATTGAGACTTTAGCAAATAACGGAGGCCCTACTTTAACCTATCATTTGATATGGGGAAGCCCGGCCTATAATGCCATTCCTAACTGTGAAGAAAATGCAGTAGATCAACGAGCTAAGGCAAGGCCTGCCCTAGGCAGCTGCGATATTGGCGCATTAGAAGCTCAGTCCTTTTGTGGAAATTCCATTAAGGAAGGGGATGAAGAATGTGATGATGGACTCGACGACGAACCCGGAGATGGCTGCAGTGAGATCTGTCAGATTGAAGATCAAGATGGAGACGATGTTTTCGATAATGAAGATAATTGTCCACAGACATCTAACCCAAACCAGGAGGACACAAACGAAGATGGCGTTGGTGATGCCTGCGATGAAGATATAGATGGAGATGGTGTTTTAGACGATGAAGACAATTGCCCTTTAATCGCCAACCCTGATCAAGAAAACCAAGACAGCGACTCTATTGGAGACGCTTGCGATGTTGATGATGACGGAGACGGTATTTTAGATGACGAAGACAATTGCCCAAACACCTCAAATCCCCAACAAGAAGACAGCGATGAGGATGATATCGGCGATGCCTGCGATGAAGACGATGACGGAGACGGTATTTTAGACGATGAAGACAATTGCCCTTTAATCGCTAACTCTGATCAAGAAGATTCTGATGGAGATGGTATCGGCGATCTTTGCCATTCAATTTATGTGGAAACACCAGCTCCAGGAAACAACGGCGGCTGCTCTCTCAGCTTTGTGGGATCACAAAGCTTAAGCTCTCTCATGCTTTTAGCCTTTGCTTGCATGGGTTTTTACTTGAATCGATCAAATAAAAATAAGTAGTCCTTTCAATCTCTGCTTAAGCAAAAACACCCCTAGCCCTATGAGCATTTGCTCGTAGGGCTTCTTCTATTTCAGAGTTAATTCTAAAAACTAGGACAAAAAACCCACTCGTCTTGCCTTCTCTAGAAGACCACTACGATTTTTAACGGACATTTTTGTATATAAATTACGCAAATGTGTTTTGAGTGTATTCTGACTGACAAATAATTTCTGAGAAATTTCTTTAATTGAGTCGTCCGAATCCAAAGAGTGTAAAATTTCTTTTTCTCTTTTGGTTAGGGGCTCCATGGCTTCGAGTTTGATCACATCCTCATGCTGTTCTTGAGTCTCACTTTGATTCTCCTCAAAAATTTTTAAACCCTGTAAAATTTTTTCAAAAAAGCCGTTTTCAAAAATTTCAGGGATCTGCTCTCGCAAAGGAATCAATTTTTTAAAGAGGGGTTGAATGTTTTTTCCTTCCTCAATAAAAATCTGCACAAATCCTCGAGAGACTGCTAAACTTAAAGTCTGTTTAAGGACCCTTAGCGCTTCGTTTTCTCTATTTAATTGAAAAAGTGCTTGTACTTTAAATAACAGAGTTTGCAGATAGTTTTTAAAATTTTTCTTATTGCTCAGTTTTTGAAGACGTTCTGCGATGATCTTAAGTGACTCGTTGTGCTTCCCCTGCACTAGCATCAATTTGATTCTAACAACTTTTGTAAAATCTTCAACAATCTCCTTTGAACCTAAGGGAAGAAATGAAAAATCTTCCGAAAAAAATTGAGCCTCTTTAGCTAATGAAAGAGCTAGTTTATTTTTTCCTTGTTCAAGGTAAAGAAAAATTCTTTCCGCTTGAGCCCAATATTTTAATCGTAACCATATTTTTTCTTCTCCAATCACTTCCAGTTCTTTGAGTTTTTTTTCTAAACCTGAAAACTTTCGCTCTTTTTTTAACAAGCGTGAATAAACTTCCCAATAATGAAGTATAACCTGTAGATAAGGAAGATGCGATAATGAATCAAAATTTTTTGGAGTAAGATTCTTCGCTTGATCGATTTCCCCTCTTTCGTAATAGATTTCTGCAAGGTGCATCTTAACTAAAGGCAAACAATAAGTGGGATAGAAAGCATCTTTTTGGAGATGGTTTAAACATATTTCGTATTCTTTTTGTGCGCCTGCTAAGTTACCTTCTGACAAATAAGTTAAGCCTAAAATAACTCGAGTCCAGATAACTCCATAATAGCTCTTAGTATCTTCTGCAGTTTTTAGTGATATCATTCCATAATAGCGAGCTTTGTCAAAATCTCCATACATACAATAAGCAATAGCCAAAATACACTGCATGCCTCCAGAATATGCTGTTTTAACTTTTGGCCATTCATTCAACCATGCTTCTGCTTTTTGTCGACTTAACTCAATCTGATCAAAGGCAAACAAACGATAAGCTAGCATGGCTTCGTAGATACTTCGGAGCAAATCAAATTCTTTTACATTAAACGAGGGGCCATGACTTTTAGGGTCAAGATGCTTTTGGATATATTCTCCCACCTTATTATACTCTTCCTGACACTTTAAATACTGGTGATCCATTTGAAGACTTTGAGAATAAAATATTCTTATTAAAGGATACTGATCCATATAAGAGCTAGGGAGTTGAGAAGACCACCGCAGCCATGTCAAATGCTTACCTAAAGTCGAAACTGCTTCAATTGCATAATGAGACATTAAGAGTGCAGCTCTTGAAAAATTTTTTACTTTTAAAGAAAACTCAATCGCTTCATCCATAAAGCCCTGCTCCTCAAACCACTGACTGGCCTTTTCATGGGCTTCATAAAAGTCTTCTGGAGAATCCTGCTCAAAACGTTGGCATAAAAAGTCTTTAAACAAATGATGAAATCGAAACCATTTACGCTGTCGGTCAAGAGGGATATAAAATAATTCCTTTTTTTCTATAAGTTGAATCAGGTTTTTTGCATTTAAATTGGCGGTCACCTTGAATGCTAAATCTAAAGAAATTCGGTCTAATATAGATATTTGGAAAATAAATTTTTTAAGTTCACTGCCTATAGAAGACAAAACAGTTTCACCTAAAAAGTCTGTGATATCTCTATCGTTTCCCGAAAAATCTTGCACAAAAAGGTGTTTGTTTTCAGATTCTTCTAAAGCGATTGAAACGAGTTGTAATCCAGCTGGCCACCCTTCGGTTTTATGAAAAAGCTGTTTACACTCTTCAGGTTTCAAATGAATTTTCTTAAGTTGAGTAAGAAATTGTTGAGTCTCCAAAAGACTAAAGCCCAAATCACTTTGGTTAAATTCAACGAGCTTTCCCTCCGCCTTCATGCCAGCAAATGATAATTTAGGGCGATAGCGACAAGCCAAAACTAGATATAAATGATTGGGTAAAAATTGCATCATTCGATCAATCATTTCAAGAACTGCTTTTTCGTTAATAAAATGTAAGTCATCGATAAATAAAAATATTTTTTCATTAAAATCTCTAATATCATCTAAAAGAGATTCTAAAATGAGTTGATAAGGAGCCAGTTCTGTCTGAAGTAACATGCCCTTAGACCGTTCTCCCAAGCTTGAGTTGACTTGTTGAAATGCACCAATAAGGTACTGCAAAAATTGACCTGGGTCATTGTCACTTCTTTCTAAATTTAACCAAGCCACTGCATAACCCAAGTTCTTATAACACTCATACCATTGGCTCAAAAAAGTCGACTTTCCATACCCTGCAGGAGCGGTGACAATAGCGATAAACTGATTGGATTTTTCTAGGTTGAACTTTTCGGCTAACTCTTTACGAGTTAGAGGGGGGACTCTAAGCCGAGCCGGAGTAAACTTACTACTGATTGGTGCAAATTTTTTTAAGCTTACACCCGATGGCATAAAAAAATCCCCCTGTTTTCTTTAATCTATACCTGACTTATTAGTATAACTGACAAAAATAAAAAATCAAACTTCAAAAATTTTAAGGTCTTCGGCTAATAAAGTATTGGGGAAAATCACTTGGGCTTCTTCTAAAAGGGGTTTGGCTTGATCGTAGCGTTGGCTAATATGAGTTAAAATCAGCTTTTTAACTTGGGCTTCTTTGGCTAGACGGGCGGCATCCTGTGAAGTCGAGTGCCCCCATTCATGAGCTTCTTCTCCCAAACATGCCTCAAAGGTAGCTTCATGGATGAGACAATCTGCCTTTTGTGATAATTGAATCGCTTCTGAACAAGGTCGAGAATCCAAACAATACACCACACGTCTCCCCGATCTTTTTGGGCCCACCACCTCTTCGGGTCGAATTTTTCTACCATCCTCTAATTGAATCTCTTGACCTCGAACGAGCTTGCCTCGCAAGGGTCCATGAGGAACTCCTAAAGCTTCGGCTCTTTTCACATCGAAAACTCCAGGCAGGTCTTTTTCCTGAAAGGCATAACCCCAACAGGGAATAATATGATCAATAAAACGGGTCTCTACATAGTAATGATCCGTCTCTAATAAAACGCCTGCTTTTTTGATCTCAAAAACTTCTAAAGGATAATTTGTGTAAAGTACCCGGTGCTTACGTAGAACAGAAAGAATATCTGTAATGCCCTCTGGACCAAACAGTTTTAATGGAGCCTCTCGATCCGACATACTTAATGTGGCCAAAAGCCCAGGCAATCCATTAAAGTGATCTCCATGTAAATGACCAATAAATATCGCAGCAAGCTTTCCCCAGCGTAGCGTTGATTTCATAATCTGCATTTGCGTACTTTCACCACAGTCAAAAAGCAGGATTTCTCCTTGGTAATCTAAAGCTACGGCTGAAGAACTGCGATGTAAGCTGGGACGACCCGCTCCCGTCCCTAAAGTTGTTAAAGTAAGTGGATGCATTTTTTAGATTTACCTCACAAAAAAACTCCCAAAGTTTATACATAAAAAACTTTGGGAGTTAAATGATAAATATCCTTTTTAAGTCTACTAAGCCGCTGCCTGAGCTGCTGGCCCTTTATACTGCGCAGAACCAAAACCTAGCATGGGGTAACAAATAACCGGTAACAAAGCTAAGCCGATTCCAAAACCTGTTCCTTTTCCGTAGCTTTTAGCAAGATCAATTGCAAGAATGATTCCGACGATAAACCCTACTAAAGGAATAAATAATAATAAGATCCACCACACTGGTCTTCCAACAATTTCTAACATCACAATAATATTATAAATTGGAACAAGTGCAGCCCAACCAGGTTTGCCAGCCTTGGTAAAAACTTTCCACATGCTGGCGATCATCACAACAATGACAACAAAGTAGACCAAAAATAGAACAATACCTAAGCCCGCACCTAAAGCCCCCATGCTTTCATCCATACCTTGCATATTTTGCAGGGCATTTGTATCCTGAAATGGATTCACTTCTTGTATTTTAAAGTTCATAGCTTCCCCTTTCTATTAAAAACTTTCTCGTTTTTTTTATGATTCAATAAAAATACTTCTGGCTTTTTAAAAACTTAAACCCTATGAAATAAAAAGTTTATCTTAGAGTTTACAAAGTTTTATTGTGTGTAGCAAGCATTATGATTTTTTTAAAAATTTATCATACGACCCTTTCTCTTTATGATTAAAATCCAAACACAATCTTTTTTAATTCATCAAAATCGGCTCAGATTTTATTTTTGGGGAAGCCCTAAAAAACCTCTTATTTTAATGCTGCATGGTTGGATGGATACAGGTGCAAGTTTTCATTTTTTAAACCAATTTTTAGCTAAAAAATTTTACTGTGTGGCTTTTGATATGCGAGGCTATGCCAAGAGTCAACATAGCAGAAACCCTTTAGGTTATTTTTTTTACGATTATCTCGCTGATTTACACCAGATCATTGAAACTCATTTTTCAAAAAGAAAAGTCATTTTATTAGGCCACTCCCTAGGAGGAGCGATTACCTCGGCTTATGCTGGAAGTTTTCCTAAAAAAATTTCTAAATTCATCAATCTGGAAGGCTTTGTTTTTCAGTCACAAAGTAAAAAGACTGATACTCAGCGCATTCATCAATGGTTAAGTCAATTAGACAATAAAAAATTTAAAATTTACCCTAATAAAAAAACACTCGTTTCACGCCTACAACTGGCTAACCCTGAAATCCCTCAAGATAAGATTGAATGGCTTGTGCCTTATCTGAGTAAAAAAACAAAAGAAGGCTATGTTTTTTCTAGTGACCCCAAACACAAACTTATTGAGCCTCATAGCTTTAGTAAAGAAAACTTTTATAGTTGCTGGCAAGCGATTCATGCCCCTTCACTTTTTGTTTATGCAGAAGCATCGGAACTTTATAAAATTTATCTTAAACAACATCTAAAAAGAGATCAAAAGTATTTTCCCCCAAAGACACAATGCGTGGGTCTTCCCAATATAGGCCATATGATGCATTTAGAAGCTCCCGAACTATTGGCGAAAGAGATTTTCAAGTTTCTCTAAGCTATTGAAACCTAATCAGTTTTTTTCTTGAAGATGGATTTTCCAGAAAGCTGATTTTTTCTTGCTGCTTGAATGACTGCGTCCATTGCTTCGTAATAAAGATCAGAGTCATAAGATACTAAAATGAAATCGATTCCGGCATCCAGTGCATCCACCGAAGCTTTTCTCACTCCGCCCTTGCGGTAAAAAATGGGGTGCATACTAAAGTCATCTGTAATTAAAAAACCCTCATGCTTCCATTTTTTTCTTAATAGACCTGTTACCATTTTTTTTGAAACAGAACTCGGGTTTTTTGGATCAACTGTGGTCAGTTTAACATGACTTAACATGAGCATAGCAGGATAATTTTGCAAGACCTGGCGAAAGGGGAACCAATCTGTTTTTTCTAGCTCGGAAATATCTAAAGACAAGCCCGCATCTTCCACATGAGTATCCTCTGCTATTCTTCCCAGGCCCGGAAAATGTTTGAGTGTCGGTGTGACTTTATTTTTTAAAAAGGTTTCCGAATACACCGAAGCGACTTCAGCAACAACTTGCGGGTCCGAAGAAATCGCACGTTTGAAAATTTGACTACGGTCGATTAATCGGGATTGTTTTTTTCTGAACTTAAGGTCGACAACGGGGCTAAAATTAAGATTCACTCCTAATTGAGCTAAAGCTTTAGCTTGTTTGCTGGCGTATCGTTTAACCGCTTGTCTGCGTTCGCTGGGCTCAGGATAATTTTTTACCAAAGTCGACAAAGGAGGCTGATGTGGTAAAAGAGGAGAAAGCCAGGAAACAATGCCACCTTCCTGATCAGCTGCAACCCACAAAGGAGGAAGTCCCAGCTTCGCTTGCAATGCTTGTAATTGTTTGATCTCTGACTGAACTTGGGCGTAAGTTTTGCCTTTAATATTACGGTGCGTAATATACACTCCTCCGACAGCACCCCGACTGACCAAAGCCTTGACTTCTTCAAAATCACGATAGCCAATAATAAAATGCCGTCCCCATTTTTGTAATTCTTGTGGAGTGGAGCGAAGGACTTGATAGCGCGCATATTGAAAGCTTCCTTCTTTAAGAAGAACTGCTGTCAAGTTGAAACCAATAAGCCCAAACCAAAAGACTAAAAAAAATATTCTACTTTTTTTATGTTGAAACAAAAAGAATTTGCCTCTACGAAAAATAGAAAAAATACACAAAACTAGAGTGATGCTTAAAATGAAAAAAGCGTCATAAAAATGAAAAGGAGTTGTGATAGGAGTGCGTATAAAAAAGGAATTGTAAACGCAGCAAAGGATTAAAATAAAACAAAAGAGTATTTTTAAGGTTTTCATATTTTCCACTCGTATAGATGTTTTTCCCTACCCATCTTAATCATTTAAGATAGAGATGAACCCCTAATGAAAAAAGCATGAAATGTTGCTGAAATAGCATTGAATTCTTGTACTTTCGCTAAGAACTCGGCAAGATATGATCTAAGAGCTTTTATGATTTTAGACTTTTTAAAAACTTTGCAGCACTATTTGTGGTTTTGGGATGGCCTTTATTTCCCCATCATATTGATACTGGGCTACCTTGTTGGAATTCCTTGCGCTATCCATGCTTTATTCAATAAACAGGATCCTCGAGCCTCTCTAGCTTGGACAGCCATCTGCTTATTGGTTCCAGGATTCGGTGCTATTTATTATATCGTTTTTGGAGTCAACCGTATCAAAAGTCGAGCCATGATTTGGCGCTCGAGCGGGCGTTGGCAAGAAGAAAGGCTCCTTTCTCCTAAAAGTGAACCTATTAATATCGAATCCTTAAACCTTCCTTTCAATCATCATACTTTTTTACCCCTGATAAAAATATCCGCATCCATCTCAAAGCTACCTCTGATTCCAGACTGTTCTATTGAGGCACTTTTTAACGGTGAAGAATGCTACCCTAAAATGTTAGAAGCCATTGAAGCAGCCCAAGATTGGATTTATCTTTCCACCTATATTTTTGAACCTAATCAAACAGGACACAAGTTTGTCAAAGCTTTAGCAAGAGCTCAAGAACGCGGTGTGGAGGTCAAAGTTTTAGTCGATGGCTATGGAGCCTTTCATGCAAAAGGGTCCATTAAAAATCTTTTAAAAAAGGCTAAAATTCCTTGTGCGTTTTTTTTACCGCCCTCTTTGTTTAATATTCACATCAATTTAAGAACTCATCGCAAAGTTATGGTGGTTGATGGGAAGCTTGGATTTACGGGTGGTATGAACATCGGCGATCGCCACCTCACTCACGATCCAAAAAATAAAAAACCCGTTCAGGACATTCACTTTTTAGTGAAAGGTAAAATTTTGGCACAGCTTCAAGAATCTTTTTTAACGGATTGGTATTTTTGCACAAAAAAAATTCCTGAAAGAGACTTTCATTATGAAACCGCTCCAGCCAGTCAATGTTTATGTCGCGGCATTATCGATGGTCCAAATGAGGAATTAGAAAAAATTCGTTTGATCATGAATGGGGCTTTAAGCTGTGCCAGAGAAAAAGTCTGGATTATGACTCCTTATTTTATTCCAGATCCCAGTCTGACTTCGTCTTTGATTACGGCGGCTAATCGTGGTGTTGATGTTATCATCATCCTTCCAGAAATCAACAACCTACCCTATGTAAAATGGGCTTCACATAACTATTTAGCTGGTTTAATAAAATATGGCATCAAGATTTACTTTCAGCCACCTCCCTTTGCACACACCAAGTATTTTTTAGTAGATGATTTCTATAGTTTATTGGGTTCCGCTAATGTGGACCCACGCAGCTTAAGGCTTAATTTCGAATTCAACCTTGAAGTCTACGACCTAAAACTCAACCAACAACTCAGCGAACACTTTGTAAATACGAAAGAGACTTCTCAATTGATTACCGAAAAATTTTTAGAAAACCGTCCTGCGATGCATAAACTGAGAGATGCTTTAGCAAAACTCTTTTCTCCTTATCTTTGATTTTTTTATGGACCTCGTTTTTTTAGTGGGTTTTTTTGCAGGCAATCTTAACGTCATGGCAGGCGGAGGTTCGATGTTGGTGATGCCTCTTCTAATATTTTTGGGACTTCCTCCTCAAACTGCAAATGGAACAATTAGAATCGCGGTTATGTCGCAAAGCCTCGCTGCTATTCAAGGTTTTAAAAAACACAAAAATTTTAATTTAAAAAAAATTTTCAAAATGGGTATATGGACGATTCCTGGAAGTCTATTAGGAGTTTTTTTAGCTATCTCCATTTCTGAAATTTGGTTTCAACGCATCCTTGCTCTTGTCATCGTTCTGGGAGCGGCACTCCTTTTATTTCCTCAATCACAACTTTTAAAAGACAGGCCTCCCCAATTACCTAAAAATAAATATTTAGGATACCTTATCTTATTTTTGATAGGACTTTATGGAGGCTTTATTCAAATTGGAGTTGGCATTGTCTTTTTAATTATTTTTACACGTTTTTTTAAAAGCAATTTACTGAATAGTAATGTCTACAAAGTAGTGATTATTGCTCTCTATACTTTACCCGCACTCATTTTCTTCGCGCTCGTAGGACAAGTAGAATGGAAAGTTGGTTTCATTTACGCATTGGGAACTGGCATCGGAGCTTATACCGCAACCAAACTCGCCATTAAAAACGGAGACAAAGTAATTCGTGTTTTTGTTGCAGTGGCTTTGCTGGTGATGGCGATTAGACTTTTTTATTGATTTTATCAAACGCCCCCTGTCCCCACTTCCCGCATAAATGCCGGACAAAAGACTGGTGTCTCAAGAGGGGGAAACTATGAAATCAATATTTAGATAAATACTAACCTTTTTAAAGTAATCATCTTTATCTAGATAAGTTTTTTATCTTTAAAAAAAGTTAATATATCGTTCCCCCTCCTGAGACGAAGAGGGGGTTAGGGGGCGTTTGAAATATTTACTGGTAAATAAATGCAATCGCATCCAAATCAAAGCCATTAAAACAAACCGGCTGACAGCCATTTCCGCTGACATCTCTGATTTTCACATACTGAATCCATTCTAAATCTAAATCTTCTAAATCGAAAGGATCGCCACCGGCAGTTTCAGGGTCTAAAGGGTCAATATTATTTTTTTCGCTATTCGCATAGACCGGATTTATTCCTGCACAGCCCACTCCAGTTTGTTGATTGCAAGGAAAGCTCACAAAAGCCTCTCCATTTTGGCTGACTGAAACCTCACCCATTTCCATAAAAGGCTTGTCAGGGTCTCCTCCTTCAAAAAAAGCATTTTCAAAAACAATGAAGTCGATCCCTTCACCATTTAAAACCGGGGTCTCACTTTTAACAATGATCTCGCCTCCCATACCCAAAGAGAGTACATCCAATCCCCCTGTTATCTCTCCATTGCCTTGAGGAGGTCCCATGATAATTTGTGGCAACTCATTCTCACCAAAACCAGCATTTTCTCCAGGTGTCCATTGAACTAATTCGTCTATAAAATGATCCGAAGGAACCGCATCGGGAATACCATCTTCATCAGGGTCAGGCTCTGGGCCGGGTTGCGGTTCTACTTCTTCCTCACTTTCGTTATTTTCATCGTCAGAATTTTCTGAAGGATTGGGGTCATCGAAATCTGTTTCTTCTTCTGATGGAACAAGAGGCAGCTCTGAGCCTCCGAATAATAACTGCCCTCCTCCACAATGATTGAGAAAAAATAAACTTAGAATAAAAGGTAAATAAAAAACTTTATAAATATTTTTTTTAAGACACATGTTTTGCTCCTATTATTAAAACAAGGTAAGTGCAGTCGATAAGGTTCCTGGATTTCCGGTTAATACCATGAGATCATGACCTATAAAATCTACTCCTACTTTTCCTAAACGAAAGGCTATTGCACCTGCTCCAGTCAAACCGGGATTAGCTTCTAAATCAAAATTCCAAATCGTTTCTTCTAAAGCTTGATTGGGATCACTCAGGTCAAAGGCACGTACAAAATTATTGTTAAAGCTGGAAACAAAGAGCCGATCTCCATCAGGGTGGATTTCCTGATCAACAATATAATCGTCGGTTATTTCTGAAACCATTAAAGGCTTATCTTCGCCATGAATCACTTCTAAACTATTGAGATCGATTTCATAGACTTCGCTAAAAGCCGCACTCCCAATAAAGGCACGCCCTTGATCTGTAATCGCCAAAGAACTGTAACTAGCTGCGACTTTTCCGAGATTGATTTCGCCTTCAATAGAAAGATTTTCCGGGTTTATTTTTATAATCTTGGAATCCGTCAACGGAACTTGTCCGACTCCAGCAAACTCAGTCGCTCCTGTCAAAGTCACATAAAGTTTGTTTTGATAAACGGTCAGTCCCGTCGGATTAAAACCCGGCAAGAGTTGGTAACTTGGATCACTGGGAACAAGCTGATTATTTTGTAATTCAAATACCTTCACCATCCCTTGAACGAAGTAGCTTTTAAACTCTTCATCCGAAAAACGATTGGACATACTGATAAAAACTTTATCTCCAACGACAGCCACATGGTCTGCAAAACTGGGAAGAAAGTTTCCCGAAATGGTGTCCTCTCCGTTCACGGTACGAGAAAGTTCAATAGGGTCTTGCAATAAAATTTCCTGATCAAAAGCCAAAGCCTGATAGACCTCACCTGATGTGGGATTGAAAGAGACGATTCCAGTTCCTCCTAAAAATAAAGCTAAATCAGGAGAAAGGATTTCCACATCCCGAGCATAACTGAGAACACTGGCTAGATTATTAGGCGTAGCATCCAGGCCTTGAAACTCTGAAGAAATTTTTAAAGTATCCAAATTAACGGCCAATACCCCTAAAGCCAGCCCGTCGGTTCCGATAAAAGCCGTATTGCGCATCCCTTCGATATCAGGAATCACCATATCCGCCGGGTACTCGCTGCCTAAACTGAAGGCATTGAGTTGAACAATATCATCAGGTGGTGGATTGTCACTGCCATTGGTTTCAACACCGCTTCCACAGTTTAAAATGTGAAAACACATTCCGGTTAATAATAATATGTGTTTTAGTCGCTTCATGTTTTCTCCTTTATTCTTTTTTAAACTAGAGCTTCCTA
>JAUHYS010000245.1 GCA_030426445.1 bacterium | reverse complement strand
GGAAATAAAACCTTAGATGATGGCAAGACTTTTGGAGGAGAGATTGAAGACTAAAGTTTGCAAATATATTTTTTAATGAAAGCATAAAAAATGACATATATAAAAGATGGTACTGATAGCGGAATCCAATGGATTAACAAAAAATTAGAAGAAGTCCAATCTCAAAATATAGCGCTTGATAATGTGGTTTCTAACAACCCTGATCCTGCCCATATTTCTAGTCACCAAGATGCGTCAGCTCTAGCCGCCATTGAACAAAATAAAAGTGGGCCCCTTCACATCAATTCTGATTTAGCAAATGAAACCAGCGTTGGAGAGCTTGCTAATAAAGAACAGGGTCCACCTGTGATTAAGGAAGCTCCCTTATTAGTCACAACGGGAAGAGGGATTAGAGATGCCACAGTTTATCAGGGAGATCTAGATTTTGATAACCAAGCAGAGTCTGCAGACCGTATCAGTGAACTTTCAAAACAATTAAAAAATGCCTCTAAAGAAGAAGTCAAAAACGTGCCAGAGCAACTTGGAGAAATCCTAAAAGGTCAAAGAAGAGAAAGCTTGCAGCATCAACTGACTCGAGCGAGTCACTTAATTGATCAAGGCAGTTTTGAAGGAGCCACTGCTCTAATTCAAGATATTGAGGGGCAAGTTTTAGGTAAAGATTCTCCCTATAAAGACGAC
The DNA here is from genome assembly GCA_030426445.1 of bacterium. Taxonomy (GTDB): domain Bacteria; phylum UBA10199; class UBA10199; order DSSB01; family DSSB01; genus JACKPJ01. The sequence continues at coordinate 2,743 of JAUHYS010000245.1, read as the reverse complement.
CTTGAAGCTTTAAAAAAATTTGAAGATAAAATCCAAAAAGTTAAAGACAGAAACGAAGCTTTACTTTCTCGCTTAGATCTTCATAGTTCTGACTTGATTACACAAATAGAAATCGATTTAAAAGATGCAGAAAAAGAACTTCAGGCAGCTTCTAAACAAGATCTAAAGCAAGCGGACTCTAATTTAAAAAAAGCAAAAGAAAAACTACAAAGCCTTCAAGCAACCAAAAAAAATACGCTTCCTCCCGAAATAGAAAACCGATTTAATCATAAGTTAAAAGTACTCGACTCTGATTTAATGATCGCTCAAGCAGATACAAAATCTCAAAAACAAAGTATGGTTCAATCTGGCTTTGAAGCCTTTGGAGAAGCTATTTTTCCTGGCTCAGGCATTGATGTGGGTCCTAAGCAGGCTGATCAATTTGTTCAAGGGGCCCGTGGCGTTGGAAATTATAATCATGAGATTAAGCCAGAATCCATTTCAGAAGCTTTGGGGAGCTTGTTGGCTTCGGTAACACCTGTAGGAGATGCTCGAGGGGCTTATGATGCAAAGTTGGCTATGAACAGGATCCAAGCAGGCGAAGCAAAAAAAGGAGACTATTTAGAGGCAACCTTAGGAACGATCGGGGTTTTAGGCATGACTGCTTCAAAAATAGGGAAGGCTGTCGAAACCGTTGAGGGTATGGGGAGGCTCGCCAAGACAGCTAACAAAGCGGAAGATATTAGTCCCATTCTTAGAGGCTTAGGTCGCACTGCTGATGAGTTTGCTGACAACACCGCGATCCAGGCTAAGGTTGCTAGGGTAAAAGAGGCCGCTGATAATGCTGCCAAAATAGCCAACCAAGCAAGTCAAGCGACAGGATCAGAACTAAAGAAATTAGGTTACAGACTGGACAGTGCAAAAGATAAATTAGCAAACGAATTAGAGCAACTTGCGCGCGCAATGCGTGAAGCGGACTCTGTCTTAAGTGCTTCTACCCAAGGGCCTAAAACAAACTTGGGTAAACAACTTGCAGAGGAAGGGATCGAATCGACCCGAGTTGTCCCGGCTATTGAAGGGGCTGTTGCAAAATATAAAAAAGAGGGTGCGACTATTCCACCTATTTATAGAGGGCGCCCTGGTTCCCCGCATGTTGTGAGGCATGAAACAGAAACTGCAAATACCATTACGATTCCTTGGAGAGATAGTATTGCAGCAGCTAAAACAGATTCAAAAATAACTCAACTAGGTAAAGTGGACATTCAAAAAGTCGGTGGGGGGACGCGTAGTGAGGTTTATTCTGCACAAATAGGGGGCAGAACGGTATATTTAAGACCCGTAGAATCACTTTCTCATAACCTTTCTCAGACAGATGCCGCAAGAAAGACTTATGCAGCTTCTAAGTTTAATCAATATTTGGGGCTGAAGACGGTTCCCAAGGCTCAAAAAGTCGTTGTAAATAATAGAGTCATGATTATGAGCGAGCAGGCTCCTGGAGAAATTTTAACAGACTCTGCAAAGCAATCTTTAAATCCAAAATCCAAATCTAATACTCAGGTTTTTGAATTTGTGATTGGTAATGATGACGCAAAAAGTCACAATGTGATGGTAAACGCTAAAGGAGATACTCAGGTTTTTGATCATGACCGTGCTTTTATGCCGGGCATGACAGATGTCAAAAAAGTTGAGTTTGCTTACTCCTTCCCAGAAGATTATTTTCAAGAAGCGATTAGTGCCGTAAAAGATTTTAACGCAAAGGATTTTGAGACCCAGTTTAACGGTTTATTATCTAAACCCGAAATAGACTCGGTTATCTTTAGAATGGAAGTGGTTCGCCAAGATATGATTTCTAAAAGAGTTCTTGGTTCCAATTAATGGACTTTCTAGTTTGCTTAAAAAAGTAAAATTGATCGACGCTATTTGAACTTTTTTTCTCATTCAACGCCTTGGAACCAATTGAACGTACAAGTTTCAATTTTATCCATTTTTTGAAAGTGGTACTTTATGTTGAAAAAAGCAAGTTTTCAATATACTGCCAACTTGACCAAGCCTTCGTCTGATAACTCTTGATTAAGGTGAATGCCCTCTGCAAAGACTTTGGTGGGACCGGTCCATAACGGGTCGAAAATGACATCGGCGATGTAATTTAAGGAAAATTGGCTATTGACTTATTCCTTAAAAGGAATATATTCTATTAATGGAATGGAAAGTTCTTTTATACCAAGATTTTGAAAATTGGCTTTTAGAGCAAAATGAAGAAGTTAGAACTTCGATTCTTTCCCATGTAAAACTCTTAGCTGAGTTTGGGCCAAATTTGGGGCGCCCTCATGTTGATACCCTTCAAGGGTCAACACTAAACAAACTCAAAGAGCTTCGAATTCAGCATCAGGGTGATCCATGGAGGGTGTTGTTTGCTTTTGATCCTAAACGGCAAGCTATTTTACTTTTAGGAGGCAATAAACAAGGAGATAAACGTTGGTATAAGAAGACAATCCCCTTAGCTGAAGCGCGCTACCTTCAGCATTTGAAATTTTTAGAGGAGAAAAACGATGAATAAAGATTTAAAAACATTCATTGCCTCTCTTCCTCAAGAAGAGCAAAAGGCCATTGATATAAAAAGTCGGCAACTCATTTCTGAGGAAATGTCTTTGCAAAAAATTAGAAAGGCACGGGCCTGTTCTCAAAAAAAGGTTGGGGAAATGTTAGATATTAATCAGTCTGCTGTTTCTAAACTTGAACGTCGAACCGATATGTATGTCAGTAC
>JAUHYS010000244.1 GCA_030426445.1 bacterium | reverse complement strand
TTTTTTTCGGCATTGGCTTCGCCAAAACCAAAGAAACGCTTGGCATTGAGTGTAGTCATACGCGCAACGTCTTCTACGGCAAGCCCTTTGAGCTCGGCGATTTTTTGTGCCACATATTGCACATAAGCGGGCTCGTTTTTTTTGCCTCGATAGGGGATCGGGGTCAAAAAGGGCGAGTCGGTCTCGATGAGCATGCGCTCTAAAGGCAGGCGCTTGGCGGCATCCTGGGTCATTTGCGCATTTTTAAAAGTGACAATGCCGGTAAAAGAAACCCAAAAATTTTCTGCCAACACGCGCTGGCCAAAATCGTAATCTCCAGAAAAACAATGAAAGACTCCGCCTACTTCATGGGCCGTCTCCTCTTTCAAAACTTGGAGAAGTTCTTCATGAGAATCGCGATCGTGGATTACCAGGGGTTTTTGCAGCTCTTTGGCCAGTCGAATAAATTGGCGTAGCACTTCAATTTGCTGGGCGCGATCAGAGTGCTCGTAATAAAAGTCCAAGCCCACCTCACCAATGGCAAGCACCTTGGGGTGCTGTGCCAGTTCTTTCACCCGATCCAAGACCTTGGCATCCACAATTTTGGCATCGTGGGGATGCACACCCACGGCTCCGTAAACATGGTCAAAGCGTTCCAGTACTTCGATAGCGGACTCCATGCTTTGGGTGCCTTCGCCCGAACCAATATGAATGATGTTTTCGACTCCGGCTTCCAAAGCCCGTTGAACGAGGGCCTCGGTTTCCTCCGGAGCATAGGAGGAGAAATCGAGATGGGCATGAGTGTCTATATACATTAGCTTTTTTCTAGCTTCACTTCTAGCACCTTGGTCTCCGGATCATAGCTTTCTTTATGGCCTTTGACAGCCTGATCCAAAACCATTTCCTTTAAAAACCCCATGGGGAAGGAGTTGACCCAGCCCGAGAGCTTTTTGACTTTTTCGTCTGCAACTTTGGCACGCACGCGCACGCGTTTGCCATCCACCACTTCAACACTATAATCGTAGTCCGGCATTTTATCGGGCAGGCCCCATTTGTATTTGAGCATGTGATTGGGAACTTGGGAAGGCATATCAAAAATAAGTGTATAGTGATTTCCCTCATCCGCAAAAGAAGAGGCCATGCCATAACGCTTCATGCGTTCCCATTGATCTTCGGGCTGATCCTTGACGGCCTCCCAACGCTTGCGCCAATCGCCTAAAATTACGGGCGCTTCATCTTCCTCTTTTTTGTCTTCCATGCCCTCGGGTTTTTCCGGCATGGGCATGTTGACTAATGAAATCGCATCCACCGGACAGACGGTCACAATATCCCAGGGATTGTGCTTACCTACCGGAGCTTTTTCCACGGCCTTGGCCCGCGTATGCTCGGCATTCATGACAAAAATATCGGGAAAATCATCGCAGCACGCATCGCAAGCAATGCAGTCTTCACTGACAAAATATTCTTCTAAAGCAGCTTCACCCATTTTATTCCTCTTTAAGTTTTTTTGGACAGATTAGGTTTCACCCAGTTCGTTTATTAAAATTCATTTATTATCTAAGCATAAAGTCAATTTTTTGCAATAGATCTCATGGGCTACTAACAAAGATTTTAAAAAGATGTCTAGTCTGTTCTATTTATGAAACATTTCTTTTTAACCAAGCCCCGTTTTAATTCTTGGCGAGGTTTTGGGAAACTTTGATCTCGGAAAGCTCTGAGCTCGCGACTCCTGACTTAGCTTGGGGCAATACACACACTTCTTGATCCCAACAATGCTGCTCCGCCCAGCAATCACCCTGAACACAGGTCTCAATGGACTCACAAAACTCCTCCAGTTCACAATTTTGAGTCTGGCTTTTTAAAGTGAAGGCCTCTTTTGCTTGTAAATGGCTGGTAGAACTTAAAAAAAACATCGTTAAAAGAATGGAAAATATCATTGGCTTTTTCATAAAATCTCCTTTTTTAGCCCCATCTCAGTTTTAAGACGGAGTCATTATCTAAAGGAAATTATCGCATAAAAAAACCAAAAAGTTGTGCTAAAAAACTTGTAAGTAGTTGTTTTTCATGGTCTTTTCACACAAACTTCACATAAGAGGTCTGCTTACAAACTTTTTTCACTTAGAGCTAAAACGTGGCGATTTTAATCGGAGAAATTAAAGGGTAAAAAACCAGTGCCTTTCTCAATGCTCTTAATTCACAAAAACATATAGACGACTAAACATAAATATGTTTTTATGTAATTGTATCCCAGCTTTAAAAAGGTTTTTACATGAATACACGCATTACCATTGATTTACAGGATCCACAGCTTGTCATACTGCTTCGTCTGGCCGCGGCCCATGAAGGCATTGCGATTCGTGATGTGGTTAAAAATGCTCTCACCGGCTACTTTTCTGACCAACAAGAAAACCAAGCCCTTCTTAAGTTAGCCGAAACGACTTTTGCGGAATGGGATAACGAAATGGATGCGGACTATGACAAATTATAAGTCCGGGGACGTGGTTTTAGTCCCTTTTCCCTTTGTCGATTTAAGCAGCACTAAAAAACGACCGGTATTAATTCTTAAGGTGCTAAAACCTGTCAGCTTTCCTGCTCTTATGATCGTTGCGATGATCAGTTCACAAATCAAGGGAGAGTCGATTCCAGGAGATCGGCTGATAACAGATTGGGAAAAGGCTCATTTACTTCACCCTTCCAAAATACGACTGGCCAAGCTGGTTTCGATTGAACATAAAATGATTCTTAAAAAAATTGGCAGACTCTCTTCAAAGGATAAACAAAGCGTTAAAGGTGAGTGGCAGCGATTATTTAACGATATGCTTTAATAAGCAAAAGCCTAAACTGAAAGAACTAAGCTAAAAGCGCATCGACAAATTCCCGGGCATCAAAAGGCCGCAGATCTTCCAGGGCTTCGCCTACCCCAATATAGGCAATCGGTACCTTGAGCTCATCGACAATTGAAATCACAATTCCACCCTTGGAAGTGCTATCCAGCTTGGTTAAGACCAGCCCAGATAGGTGAACGGCTTCGTGAAATTGTCGCGCTTGATGAATGGCATTTTGACCTTGAGTCGCATCAATCACCAAAAATATTTCGTGGGGTGCTCCGGACATGGCCTTATTGAGCACACGCTTGATTTTTTTGAGCTCCTCCATCAGATTGACTTTGGTATGCAGCCTGCCTGCCGTGTCAATCACCACCCGGTCTATATCACGAGCCATGGCGGACTTGACTGCATCAAAGGCCACTGAAGCCGGATCCGCGCCCTCCTGTTGAGACAAGGTTTCGATGCCCACACGCTCTCCCCAACGCTTAAGCTGATCCACAGCCCCCGCGCGAAAGGTATCGGCTGCCGCCAATAGCACCTGGTTGCCTTCTTCGCTATAGCGCTTGGCCAATTTACCAATGGTGGTGGTCTTGCCCACACCATTGATTCCCACCATCATCATG
>JAUHYS010000243.1 GCA_030426445.1 bacterium | reverse complement strand
AAAGCAGATTGAGCCTTTAGGCAGTGGCCGCAGCATCGAAGTCGATGTTAGGGTAATTGCTGCCACCAATAAAAATCTTGAAGAGGCTGTCAAAAAGGGAGATTTTCGTGAGGATCTCTACTACCGACTCAACGTCGTCCCGATTCAAACCCCCTCATTGCGTGAGCGCCCTGAAGATATTCCTATACTAATGGAATTCTTCTTAGACAAGTTTCATCAAAACTATGGTCACCCTCCCCCACAACTGAGCTCAGAAGTAGAACAAGCCTTTCTACAACATAAGTGGCCAGGCAATGTACGAGAGCTAGAAAATTGTTTAGAGCGACTGATGATTCTATACCCAGGACAAAGGGTTTCCTTAAGGGACTTACCTTTTACCGTCGATTCAAGTCCCCATAATGTTAATCTGCCCGCTGTACAAATTCCTGAGGAAGGTGTCAGTTTAAAAAATCTTGTAAATCACTTTGAAAACGAGTTAATTTTAAAGGCCTTGGAACGCACTTCTGGCAATAAAAATAAGGCAGCCTCTTTGCTTAAGCTCAACCGCACTACATTAATTGAAAAAATTAAGAAACGCCGACTCGAAAATTCTCCTCGTATTTTTTTGAGAAATCTATAAAACAGGCGTATGTTAAAGTCTTTTTTTAGCAGCTGGGACCAAGAATACCGACAGATGCGTCTAGGATTAGATCGGATCAAATCCGTTTTAAGAACCTTGCAAGGTCCCGAAAAAGCTTTTCCTTGTATTTTAATCGCGGGAACTAACGGAAAAGGCTCCGTTGCGCATATGCTAGAGTCCATTTTATGCCAAGCTGGGTACCGAGTTGGACTCGCTACTTCTCCTCATTTGCAAAAAATCAATGAACGCATTCGCATCCATGGTACTCCAGTAGAAGATTCATTTTTGGAAAAAATATTACAAATTTTAAAAGATGAAAATTTACTCAAAGGCGATGATGTATATTCACAAGATGGAGAAAAACTGACTTGGTTTGAAAAAATAGCCGTTTTAAGTTTGGAAGCTTTTCGCCAAGCCAAGGTCGATATTGCTTTACTTGAAATCGGTCTGGGAGGCCGTTTTGATGCTTTCAACGCTGTTGAACCGATGCTTTCTATTATTAGCTCAATTGACTTAGACCATACCGAGGTTTTAGGCCACTCTATTTTTGAAATCGCACGAGAAAAAGCCGGAGTCATGCGTCCCAATCAGCCCGTTATTTTAGGGCATATACCTGAAGAAGTTCGCAATTTTTTAAATCTTACAGCGCGAATCACAAAAGCGGTTCCCATTCGGACCTTCACACCTAAAGGCAACCCTCAAGCTTTCTTTTATCGGCATTACGAAGGCTTAAAATTGGGGATCACGGGTTCTCATCAACTTCATAATGCAGCAACGGCTATCGAAACGGTTCTTGCCTTGCGAGAACAAGGCTTGACCATTTCCGATAAAGCCATTCAAGGAGGTTTGGCTAATGTTAAAATTCCCGGAAGGCTTGAGCTTATTAAAAGCGAACCTTCTATTTTATTGGATGTGGCTCATAATGCACAGGCCATGCGTGGTTTGGCTGAATTTATCCAAAAAAATTTTCCAGATAAAAAAATCACTTTCTTACTCGCCATGCTCCGTGAAAAAAATGTTCGAGAAATCTTAAAAATTCTGAAGCCCCTGGGGTCCAAATGGGTTGTCAGTCAAGTGACCTCATCACGCAGTCTAACTTGCGAAGAATGGCAACGGACTTTAAATTTTGAAGACATTTCTATTTCAGCAGAAATTTTTAAAGAACCCCAACCGGCATTAGAACGCGCCTTAAATTTAACAGATCAAAAAGATTTACTTGTGGTTACGGGTTCTTTTTATTTAGTAGGAGAAGTGAGAGAAAGGATCTATTAAAAGATGGCTGTTTTCCCTATCACTCGTTTGCGTCGTTTACGTGAAAATCCCAAAGTAAGGCAACTGGTCCGTGAAACTCGAGTTTCTGTCGAAGATCTTGTTATGCCTATTTTTATTTTCCCAGGAAAAAAGCAAAAACGAAGCATCAAATCAATGCCGGGTATTTTTCAACTCTCTCCTGATTTAGCACTCAAGGAATGCGAAAATTTACTCAAAATTGGCATTTCAGCTGTGTTACTATTTGGGATCCCAGCTTCGAAAGACCCCAATGCAACATCGGGTTACGCCGAAGATGGAGTTATTCAACAAACTCTTCAACTCATCAAAAAAAAACTTCCCGAAATGTTGCTGATTTGTGATGTATGCCTATGCGATTACACCGATCATGGGCATTGCGGCATTGTCCGTGAAGAAGCTGGAAAAAAGTTCATCGACAATGACCCTAGTTTAGAAGTGCTCAGTCACATTGCAGGCAGTATGGCCCGAGCAGGCGCTGATGTCATCGCTCCCAGTGATATGATGGATGGTCGGGTGCAAGTGATTCGCGACGAATTAGACGCAGCGGGTTTTAAGCATTTGCCCATCCTGTCTTATGCCGTTAAATATGCCAGCAGTTTTTATGGGCCGTTTCGTGAAGCGCTTCAAAATCAACCTGCTTTTGGCGATCGTAAATCTTACCAAATGGACCCCGCTAATAGCCGAGAGGCCCTCTTAGAAGCCGAACAAGATATTGCAGAAGGTGCGGACATTCTGATGGTGAAACCTGCCTTGCCTTACTTGGATGTTCTCACAAAACTTCGCCAAGAGTTTTCAGTCCCTTTAGCGGCTTATCAAGTCAGTGGCGAATACAGTATGATCAAATTGGCTGCTCAACACGGTATAGGTGAGGGAAGATCCATGGTCTTAGAATCGTGGACAGCCATGAAACGTGCTGGGGCAGATATTATTGTCAGCTATTTTGCGAGAGATTACGGAAAATACCTTTAATGAGAAAAAATCTCGACCACACAGTTTATATTGAATGTATGCGATATTAAAATTTAAGAGGGCAGATAGGGAGGCGGTTTTGTTCCATGAGGTAAAATCGTCACTTCAAATACTTTACTTCGACGGATTCGACGGACAATAAAGTCGAGGTTTTTGTAAACGACTTTATCTCCCGATTTAAGAGGTTTTTTGGCCTCTTTAATAAGCCACTCGGATAAATTTCCGCTAAAGTTTGTCGGTGCAATATTAAGTGTTTTACTCAAACGCTTCCAGGAGACCCCTCCCCCAACCATCCAGACCCCCCCTGAAAGCGCATGCACCATTTTGGGTAAGCGATCAAATTCGTCTTCGATATCTCCCAAAAATTCTTCGATGATGTCCTCTAGGGTAACCAAACCAATAGTTTTACCCTCGCTGTCTTTGACAATCGCAATATGGATATGCTCCTCAATAAACATGCGCAATAATTTAGGAAGCTCCATATCTGAATCAATAAAACGCACCGGCCTAATAATTCCTTCAAGCGAAGGGTTATTCGGGTTATTTTTTGCGAG
>JAUHYS010000009.1 GCA_030426445.1 bacterium | reverse complement strand
CATACAGAACAATGCGCCCAATGGCATGATTGGAATTCCAGGAATGAATTTCACGAACACGCTCATAGCGTCCAGAAGGCAATTTTAAACGCAGCAAACCATAATGTTCAATATAATTTACGGTTTCCAACATGATAAACCCAACTATTCCTGAAGCGATAGCAAACAAAAGACCTATGGTTCCAAAAAACACAAGGACCAATACAAGATAACAGAGTTGAAATACCAAAAACCAAAACATATCATTTTTAACCGAAAAGAAAGTATTTTTATTGTTTTTCAATAGTGTGTTTTGAATTTTCCATGAATTGATATATTGTCTAAAGGTAGATGTAAACCAAAAAGAATAAACCGTTTGATTGTATCTTGCAGTTGCAGGATCTTCAGGAGTTGCGGCATGTAAATGATGTCCAAAGTTATGTTCAATGTAAAAGTGCATGTAAAAGGATGGCAATAACAAAGCCTTCCCTAAAAAACGTTCGTTGGAGCTTTGTCTGTGTCCAAGTTCATGAGCCACATTAATGCCATTTAATGCTAAAAAAATACCTATGGAAAAAACCAGACCAATGATGCCCGCATACAGTACATAAAGTGCGCCCACCGCAAAAGTGGGGAGTCGATTGGCAGCAAACCCCATGACAAGTGCGATTCCCAATGTGCCAAAGAGCATCATATATATTGTAGCGGGATTACTTAGCAGAAAAGTCATGATTTGCTCAGACTGCGAGGCATAGTAAGCAACAAAGCCGGTTAAAGCAAGACCTCCGGTCATCCATATATAAACCCGTTGCAAAAAGCTGCGTACGACCTCTTGATCCTGGGCTCTGGAAACTTGATAAAATGATGAATGCGGTTGTTGCATGGTAAACCTCTCTAAAAATATTAACGGGAGCTTCAGCCCTTCGGGTTTTTATTAAACTCCTTTTTTGGACAGCTTATTTTTAAGCTCAATTTAATATTTAATCATTTGGGGGCGCTTTGTCAAAGCCTATCGAGAAGATTTAAGCTTATTGACTGCCCTTGATAATTGCAGCTCGGACACAATTAATGAGAGGGTCAGAGCTTTCTGAACCGTGTTTTTTTTGGCAGCCGAGTACATCTTTGGCAACCGCTTTAAATGAAGATGGAATAGGTTTTTTTTCGTAACGTCGAAAGCAAAGCTCGCTTCGGTAGATAAAGTAAGGAAAGGATTTTACCTTAGGGTAAGCGAAAATATCTTCTACAACGGAGTGCATTGCAAGACCGAGATCGGACTTTCCCTCAGCAGAGGAAGGGTCAGGCAGCGGTTTGAGTACTTCAGCTTTGCTTTTTCCTTCATCCCGTAATTGTAAAGCAGCCATGGCAATGCCTTGCTCTAAGCGGCATAGTTTGTCGATGGCTTTACTGACTTTTGCGTCTTGATCGGATGAGGCGCTTTTGTTTTGAGAAGCCTTGGAGGGTTCGGCATTTAACAGCGGGCAACTTGTGAGGCAGAAAGCCAATAGAGTGAAATAGAATAATTTTTTTAACATCTTGAGTCTCCTTTTGAGTTTTTTATCACCCTGTCAATTTATGATAAAAATATTCCACTCTTCCTACTTTTCTAACTCTTTTCTAGGAGGGAGTCTATGGAAAAATGGGGAAAAACCTCTTTGTCTATAAAAAACGGGCAGACTATTGATCTTTAGGAACCCCAAAGGGAATCATCAACTCTGAAAAGCGTGGGAAAAAGCGATGCAATTGCTTGCCCAAAAATCCGTGAATGGTGAGCGTTTTTTCGCGGCGCCTGTTAAGCGTAGCCTTGGCAATTTTTTTGGCGGCCTTGGCCGTGGGCATTTTGATCCATTCAGGGATCGAATGTTGGGTTTCCTGATGGCGGACACCTTGACTATCCACATTAAAAATTTCGCTTTTGATAAAACCCGCTGTGATCAGGGTCACCGAAACGCCATGCTGTTTTAATTCCGAGCGCAAAGCTAGGCTCAATGCCTTAACCGCGTGCTTGCTCATGCAATAGGCGCTGCTGCCGTGCAAAGGCACATAGCCTGCAATGCTTCCAATAATAGATAAGCAGCCGCGATTTTTTTTAAGCTCCTCCAAACAAGGATAAATCGTGTTCAGTACGCCAAAGACATTGGTCTCGATTTGTTTGCGATAATCCTGCAGGCTTTGTTTTTGTAGACTGCCCCGATCTGCATAGCCCGCATTGGCGATCACCACATCGACGCGGCCAAACTTTTGCAAAATGTGTGCAACCGTGTTTTGCATGGCCTGCTCATCACTGACATCACACACGCTGTAAAAACACTCCACACCCTGGGCTGTTAGCTCCTGACAGAGCGCTTCCAAACGATCTTTGCGGCGTGCACAAATCGCCACACTAAATCCACGCCGCCCAAACTCGCGTGCTAATTCGGCCCCGATGCCGGAAGAAGCCCCGGTGATGAACGCGACTTGATTGGAGTGGCTACTCATAAGACTCCCACAATGCGTTTAAAATAGTATGCCCTTCTCGAAATACCGGCCAGCCATCACCTGGCAAGACAGCTTCGATGCGAGTGAGCTTGGCCAGGCGTTGCAGTGACTCCAAAGCGGCCGCTTGATCACTAAGTTTTGGCTCGGGCAATAAGCAGAGCCGGCCTCCCTCGTGAGCGCGAATCAGGTCTCCCGTGATCAGAGTTTTTTCTTCTAACAAGAAAGCTAGCTCACCGGGAGTTTTTGAACCATTTAAGGAGAAAGCAATTAAACCTGGGACAATGCTCTCTTCATCACCAAGCCAATGGTCTGCCACAAAAGGAAAGCTTTCCTTTTCCCCCAGTGGAGCCCAAATTTTTGCTCCCGTTTGTTGGGCCAAGTTTTGGCTATTGCGAATATGATCCGAATTGGTGATCACAATATGCGCAAGCGGGCCCAGTGATTGCAGGTGCTTTTGGTCATGCTCCGAAAGTGGCAGCGGGTCGATGGCAACATTGCCCTCTGCACGCACCCAAAGATAGCTGTGAAAATCGATATTGCGCTCTTCGTTGAACACAGACCAACAAAAGAGATTCTCTTGATGAAGTTTTTTCATAATTTGTTCTTTTAACAAATTTTGAGCGGAAGCTGAAGAAGAATTATGGAAAGCCCTTTGCATTCTGCCCCAATCAGGTTAGTGGCTGAGCCATGGAATTTGATACACTGATGCCCGAGCTGATTATCGGAGCGGCCAGCGAACAGGGCTACCAGCCCACTGGAGTTTTTTACCCGCTCAATAGTTATGAAAATCGCGTTTATGAAATAGGTATCGAAGGAGGAGAGCCTCTCATTGCCAAATTTTATCGCCCTGGCAGATGGACTTTAGAGAGCATTGCTGAAGAGCATCGTTTTTTGCAAACTTTGCTAGAGGAAGAAATTCCTGTAGTGGCTTCCCTCCCCTTAAAAAAATCCACCGAGCTCAGTCCCTATGTGAGCCAAATCGAGGACATCTATTACGCCCTCTTTCCTAAATTTAGAGGCCGGCAGGAGTCCGAGCTTTCACCCGAAGCGCTCGCTCAGCTTGGCCGCACCCTGGCGCGCTTGCATAATGTGGGCGAACATTTTTCAGCGCCCAGCCGCATGGCACTCAACCCCGAAACCTTTGGTAGGCAGAGCCAAGAGGTCATTCTGCAACTCGGTTTTCTACCTCATGACCTAAGGCCGAATCTAGAAAGCATACTGACTCAAGTCATTCAGCTTTGCGAAACGGCCTTTCAGCCCGGCTACAAAAATATTTTACTGCACGGAGATTGCCATCCGGGAAATATTTTGTGGAATGCAGAAGGCCCTCACCTCTTGGATTTTGATGACATGATCATGGCCCCCACAGTGCAAGATTTATGGATGCTCTTCTTTGGGACTGCCGAAGAACAAGGCCAGCAAAAGGATACTTTTTTTGAGGCCTATGAGATGTTTCGCCCTTTTCAGGAGACCCACTTTCAGCTTGCAGAAGCCCTACGTAGCCTCCGAATGATCCGCCATAGCGCTTGGGTGGGCCAGCGTTTTAGCGAAAACATTTTTCAACGTGCCTTTCCCTATTTTTCAGAACGCCGCTATTGGGAGGAATTTTTGCTATCCATGAAGGAACAGGTGGCTCTACTTCAAGGCTCTTTTTAGGAAGAATGCTTTAGCTTCGAGCTTGGCTGTATTTTTTCGGAGAATGAATTACCGTTCCCCCTCTTGAGATGAAGAGGGGGACAGGGGGCGTTTGAATAGGACCCTTTTGCTTGAAAATTTCTTAATTAAAAAAAAATTTTTGCTAAAACAATACAACTAACTGATTTTATTATTAAATTTTTGGTTTTTTAAGTTTTGAAAAACGTCGTTTAACGTCGTAACGTCGTTTTTTGAAGTAAGAGTGAGAAGTTAATTTTATAAAGATCCAAGCTATAAATAACAGTAATCAAGGAGGGCGTAATGAGTCAAGAGACAAAACAAAAAAAGTCTGAGACAACACAATATTATGAAAATATTTATAAAAAAATCGAATTATTCTTAGAACCCGAACGCGAGGCCTCCAATGCCCAAGTCGATTGGGTTCGCTTGCAAAGCTATTGGAAAATGGGAAAGCTTCTTGAAGGCGAGTCAAAAAAACTCAAGAAAAAAGAATTTATCAAACTTCAAAAGTACATTCAAAAGAGAACAGAGTTTAACACACGAAAACTTCAGCGCATTCAACAACTATACCGTTATTGGCCTAACGCCGCTCCAGCTAAAAAAACTCAAGAGGCTTTAGCCTGGACCAAATACAGTGAAATCCTCACCGTCTCTGACCCCAAAGCCCGCGAGTATTACCTCAAAGAAGCGATTTCTAGCGATTGGAGCTGCGATCAACTGCGACGCGCGATCCGTCAAAATCTCTTTGAAAACAAAAGCAACCTCAAGCGCTATGTCCAGGGTAAACTCACGAAACTCCACTCCCTCATCAACACCTTCTGGGCACAAGTCATGCGTGTTATCGATGGCGACACCCTGCTGGTGAATATTGATTTGCGCTTTGGCACCATGACGCTTGAGGAACTCCGCCTACGTGGCATCAATTGTCCAGAACTCAACGACCCCAGCGGCCTGGGCCAAAAAGCCAAGGCCTTTGTCGAGTCCGAACTCAAAGGCGCTGTCTGGGTGCTCATCGTTACTTACAAAACCGACAAATTTGGTCGCTATGTGGCGGATATTTATTATTCCTCGGTTTATGAAAGCGAAGAGGAATTACTAGCCAAAGGCCATTTTCTTAATCAGCGTTTGCTCGATGCGGGCTTGGCGAAGCGCGTGGAGTATTAAAATCGACTCTGCGCAAATCTCATCATTTTTTCAAATCCCCGATAGTGTCAACTGTTGCAAAATTTGCAACAGTTCAGAGTGAAGGAGAGCGCTCAGTAACTAGGGATATAGAGTATTATAACCTCGATGCTATTATCTCCGTAGGATACAGGGTAAATAGCCTTCGAGGCACCCAATTCCGTATCTGGGCAACCCAACGTCTCCGTACCTGTTATTAGAATTATAGAATTTTTAGAGCATGAAAAACATAGCTGAATAAAAAAATTAAAAATATATGCCTAACAATATATAACCCGTAGGGGCGCTGTTAGTACAGGGCCTGGTTTAACAGACTGTTGCCGTCAAGCGATACGCAAGACCTATGCAGGCACCCCAGAACTAGATAAACTTTTGGAATTCATTCTTCATGAATTAACTAACTTCTCGAGTTGTTTTTTAATTTGCTTTAGAACGATTACAATAATTTTTTCTGGTACCTGCTTAACAAGTTTATTCGCTAAGTTTTCTAGACTCTGGTTTTTTTCTTGTAAACTTTCTATCAAAGACTCAAAACTTTTTTTTGAAAGTCCCACAAGTCGAGCGGTCTGATCCCAATGGCGCCTTTGAATCTGATTAAGGCGGTAGTGCTTCTTATCTCCAATAGCCATGGCCAGTTTGGCTTGTTTAGCTTCGATCTGCCGCGTGTCCATCAAAGGCCATACGGTGATAATATCGTAAATCGGCGCAAGGTAAAAACCAGTAGGAATTAAGGTAATACTAAAATTTTTTGCGTGTCCATCAATAGCACCCAACAAAAAGAAAACCAGTTGAGCCTTGAAAAATTCTAATCGATCCCTTTCTCTATGATCAGAGGCATTCAAGAACTCCATGATTTTATTTATCCCAGGGCCTCCTTCAGATTCATACTTGCGTGTCCAAGGCACTCCTAAGGCTTGGCATAAATCTTCTTGAGGAATACGAAAAAGTTGTTTCTTATCTTTTGACCAAAGGCGATCAAATCTTTCCACAACAAGGCATTGTGTATTCTCAAAAATCCTTATCTTTGCCTTTGCGACATTAAGTCCAAAATGTTTAGCTAGCTTAAGACACAACCATTCATTCTCAACGCTATCACTCATATCCATTCCATTGGGTAACTTGCCAATAGGTGGTTTTAAAATATGCGTTGTCGGTGTGGAACCTTTAGGTCGGTACCAACTCCCTTTCCAATACAAGAGGGCTGTTTTTTCCTGGGCTCCTGCAATAGAAATTCTAAACTCTTGTTCTGCTTCAAGACCCAAGGGAGTCGTTTTTAAGTTACGAAGGAGTTGGCCCACTTTATGGTGAGAAAGCCTTTCACCAGAAATACGAGCTGATTGAGGAAGGGCTTCTCCCTCAGGAATCAATTGGAGAGCACCCACACAGTCTCGACCCATCACCGAAAGCAAATCTAAAGGCTGTTGGCTTTTTGCTGAAATTCGCTGGGCTAGCCTGCGACGAATCTCATCATTGTCTGGAAGAAGATTGTCAAAGTATGCTTCGACAAGAGCCCCTCGATAAGGAGCTTCCCTGAACGGCATAGACTGAGAAAGAGGAATCGACCCTTCTGTTTGTAGCCACTCTTCGGTATAGAAGAACTCCGTTGTAGCTGACAGTCCTCTCTTGACTGTGCCGACCCGTTGACCATTTAGAAAAACTTGAAGACTGATCTGTTGTTTTCTTCTTCCCATCAAAGTTTCTTATTTAAAGTTTGTTTTTTTCCGACTTCTTACAATGAGCTCTAATTCGAGACCAGCTAGGTGTTTAAAAAGTGTAGCAAGTTGAGTACCCGAAGCCCCTGACTCAATTTGCGATATCATAGCTTGTTTGAGACCCGATTTTTCACCGGTCTGTACCTGAGTCCAATCTTTTTGCTTACGGAAACGTTGCAAAGCTATACCTAACTGAGTAGGGTTTCGTATAATGGGTTCTATTTTGTATGTTTTGTTATGCTTTTTCATCGAATGGGAACTCTATCCTTTATAAGGGATAAATAATTATTATCCTTTTAACGGGATAAGTCAAGTTTATCCTTTATAAGGGATAAAGTTTATGAAGCGTTTACTCGATGTCGGTTTAGCAAAACGGGTGAAATATTAAAAAGAGATTTTTTATATTTTGCCAAATCTCATGAAATTTAAATAATTTTGGCAGAATATAAAAATTATATATTGCCAAAAATACCCTTTTTTGATTAGTTTTGGCAGAATATAATTTTCTTGATACAAAGTGTAGTTGAATAATCGATACCCTGTAAAGTTTATGAAAATCATCATTGGTCGAAAATCCGAACTTAAAATGCTCGAAACGTGTTTTTCTAGTGGAGAGGCGGAGTTGCTTGCAGTCTACGGTCGCCGCCGAATTGGCAAGACTTTTTTAATTCGTAACTTTTTTAAAGATAAGGGAACTTACTTTGAAGTAACGGGGTTAAAGGATGGTAAACTTGCGGACCAACTGCAAAATTTCGCGCGCGGCTTGCAGCAAGTCTTTCCACAAAAAGTGCCCGTGTTATCCTTTCCCGATTGGAATTATAGCTTTCAACTACTCACAGCAGAAATTAAGAGACTCCCGAAAAATAAACCGATCACACTCTTTTTTGATGAGTTGCCTTGGCTGGCTACCCCTCGATCGGGTTTTTTGCAGCAATTAGATTATTTTTGGAATCGAGAATGGAGCCAAATCAAAAATCTCAAGGTGGTTTTATGTGGATCGGCCGCTTCCTGGATGATCGAAAAGCTGATTCGCGCCAAAGGGGGCCTGCATAATCGCCTGACGGGTGTTCTCAAATTAAAGCCACTCACGCTTGCCGAAACTCAAGATTATCTTAAAGCAAAAAAAGTTCATTTAAACTTTAGACAGACTCTGGAACTGTACATGGCCTTTGGGGGCGTTCCCTTTTATCTTAATCAGGCCAAACGCGGGCTTTCGGCAACGCAAATTATTAACCAGGTATGCTTTAGAAAGGAAGGGCGACTTTCTCAAGAGTTTTCCATTCTGTTTAGCTCGCTCTTTAATCATTCGGCGAATCACGAGAAAATCATTCACTTATTAGCTAAGCATCCTCAGGGTTTGTCTCGAGCTGAACTTGTTAAAAAAACCAAAATTCCTTCGGGAACTGGGCTCAACCGCTATTTCTTTGAATTGGAAGAAGCGGGTTTTATTGCGAGCTTTATTCCCTACCAACGTCAAAAAAAAGATATCTATTATCGGATTATTGATGAGTACTCGCTTTTTTACCTTAAGTGGATTCACGCAGCGCCCAAAGGGATTTTTACCGATAGCGAGGCCCATTATTGGGAGAAAAAAATCGCTTCCCCCGGCTGGCGTTCTTGGGCAGGCCTGTGCTTTGAGATGATTTGTTTAAAACATGCCAAGGCCATCCAAAAAAAACTTGGCATTGAACGTATTCCTACAGAAACTTCTACTTGGAGATGGGCGCCTCCTGCAAAATCTTCTGAAAAAGGCGCGCAAATTGATCTATTATTTGATCGCGGTGATGGCATTATTTCGCTTTGTGAAATTAAATTCTCTGAGCAAAATTTTGTCATTAATAAATCCTACGCCCAAGCGCTAAAAACAAAAATTGAAGTTTTTCAAAAACGATTAAAAGTCTCTGCAAAACATCTTTTTTTAACGATGATCACCACTCATGGCGTCAAGAAAAATGCTTATTACGATGAGTGGGTCCATTCGGAAGTCTTACTAGAAGATTTATTTGTAGAGTGAGCACAAAAACTCAAAAACGATGAAGCTCGTTACTGTGACTTCTCAGGAAAGTTTGAACTCAAAGAGAAAAAAGGCAAAGCTTGGAAAAATAACTTTAGTCATAAGTAAAAAATTTAAGACAGCATAAGTTTAATTCTGATTTAATTTTCTAGCGCTCCTCTACCATATATTTAAGCATGGCTTCCCTTCTTTGCTTAGGATCGGTGAGGATTTTGTGCAGGTCACTCAACACAGAGTCCTGGGCTTCCGGAGAAGCCGGGGGCCATTTACCACGAAAATTAGAAATTAAGAGTAGGTGATAAAAAGCTCCAATCCATTGTTTTTCAAGCCACTTTTTGTTATCAGGATCAGATAAAATTTGCTTTAGTTTGCCCAAACTCAGGCTTTTGCTTTCTCCACCGTAGCGCAAAATGACTCTTCTGAGAAACCACGTCAGCTCTCTTTTAAGACTTTGAGCTACAGTTTGGGGGTCTTTTTCTAAAAAATTTCTTTCTGGCATGAATAAATCGGAAAATTTCAAGATATCATTCAAAACATCGTGTGTTAATAAATAAATTTGCGAAGGACTCAGATCAAGCTATTCACGTACATTTATTTCTTTAAAACTCAGCCCAGTCAGCATATGAGCGACTTCTTCTGCCATTTTTGCAGCTTCTAAAAATTGAGTCCTTTTACTTCTTGCTCCAGTATGATCTTCAGGCGAGAGGAGGAAGCGATAAGGGTTTTCAGCTCCCGGTGAAGCTCTTTCTGCCTTTTGAAGTAGAGTTTGATGTAATTCATAGAGCTTCCAAAAAACCTTTTTAGTTCCTGTTTCTTTCCAAGTAGCAAGAGAGAGATCTTGGAATAATTGAGCTTTATCTAGCGCAGTCAGTTGACGTTTGAGCTCATCTAATTTTTTCAGAAATCCTTTTTTGGTTTCGATTTCATTAAGTAACTCAAGTGCAGGAGGATAGTATCTTGAAATTTTTGGTTTTGCTAAAGAGGAAACCGCAGCAACTTCACCTGGGGTCAAACTAAGATCCTTTGCATAGGCATAGGGAAGCGTGGAACGTTCTCCTCTTCCTGTTAAGGAAGAAACTACATAGGCCTTAATAGCTGGCATGTTTTGTGACACATAATCTTGAATAGCTTGTAGAGCTTCGGGTCTACTACGACCTTCGAAGCCAACGACTATCAGGATTGCTTTAGCAAAGGTTTCTTTTTGGTATGAAGATAGCTCAAATCCCTCGAGAGGCTTTTCTAAATAAGATCGAACAAGCTTTACATAAACTTGGTATTGTAGGGAAAATTCACAGTCAGAAGAACCTTCTATCGGACGATTTATATTTGAGGCTATTTCGTTTATTAAACTTTTTCTTCCTCTAGTAGAATTAAAGACTGCCTTGTCTTTGTAAATTGTGACACCATCGCCCAACTCCATGTGTTGAAAGATTTTTAAAAAACACGCTTGTTTTTTATCTTCTGTTAAGCTTTCCCAACCAACGACGTTTTGTAATGCGGACTGAATTTCAGCTTCTTGTAAAAGTTGATTCAATGAAACAGTTGCTCCTTGAGTGGTGGCAATGAGAGCAGTAATTAAATCATTTGCATATTCTCTTATATGATATTTTATAAAGAGTTCTAACCTATATTCGTCAGAAAATAAAAAATTGAAATACACTAAGCGTTGGACTTGTTTTTTTTGCTGAGAGTTTAATTGAGAATAAGTAGATCCTGCATACTTATTCAGATAATTTTCTAAATTTTCTGCGACATTAGAACTACCACGCTCAATAATAGAACTGCTTGTTTTTATTTTACTTTTATAATAATCCGCTGCCTTCTTGAGTCTTTCGGAGAAAAGTGAGATGTCTAAGCTGGCTCCGTTCTTGAGGGATAAGTTCCTCAATAACATTTTCTTAATATCTACTTGGGAAGGAAGCCATTCTATTTGACCTCCACAGACCTCTTGGAGCTCATTATGAATTTCTTGAGAAAACTTTTCCAAGTCACCTTTAAAAGACCCCAGTCTAGCCATGAATTCTTGTATGACTTTGTGATTGAGAGATGGTCTCATCAGACTATTAACGAGGTTCTGAATTCCGAAGACTTGCAATATTTTATTACTATTTTCGTTTCTTTCAGCAATAGCGC
This sequence comes from bacterium, assembly GCA_030426445.1. Classification (GTDB taxonomy): domain Bacteria; phylum UBA10199; class UBA10199; order DSSB01; family DSSB01; genus JACKPJ01. The sequence goes on along the minus strand of JAUHYS010000009.1, from coordinate 7,361 downwards.
TTTTTCTTAGGTCTTTAAGGTCTTTTAACATCCAAGTCCATAAGTATTTTAATACAGGGTCATGGATGAGGTCGTTTTCATGGATGCCTAAATTAAGGGCCTGGACTAGGCTTCGAGCTAATTGAAATTCAGCCTGGCTATGGCCCGAGTCACCTTCACGATGTTTTAGATAATCGGCATAACTTTTAGTTAAGCTACCTTTTTTTTCAGCGACAGCAAAGATCCCGGGGTCTTTTTCTAGGCCTTGCTTGGCCTGCTCTAAAAGAGGGAGCAGTGATTTGGGGAGTTCCACTCTATGTCCCGAAGGGCCAGCCAAAGCTGGCGCTGGGCCGCCGGGTCCTCCAGGGCCATCAAAAAAGCTAGCGCTTTTTTCACCGCTTTCTGCTAGCCAAGCCATGAAACTTTTCTGCTGTTCGGCCTTAATTCCATGAAAAGCGCGCAGTCCACCAATGAAAGCAAGGTTTTCTGAAAGAGCTTTGGGAGAAAAACCCTGCCCATAGCCCGCTGCTAGGGCTTCTTCTAATCTAGATAAGAACTCTTCTTCTTGACTCGTGACCAAACGCGACACTCCGCCTTGAGCGAAGCCTAATTTGCTTAAAGCTAAAAGCTCCGAGCGTATCGAACCTGCCGTAAATTGCATATACAAAGCTCGATTGTTTTTAAGAGCTTCCTGGACGGCTTGACGAATCATTTCTTGACTGATCTGTTGAGACTTAAGCTCTCCTGACGCAAATTTTTGACTGATTTGTGCAATGGCTTCTTGCTGTGCGCGCTGAAAAATAGGTGACTGAGCCATATATTTTTTCTGAGCGAGGCCAAGATAATGCAAAGTGACTGCCGTGACGATGATTTCGGCAAAGCTCTCAAGATATTTTTCTTGTAGGCTCATCCCGGGCTTAAAAAAGCCTTCACCTAACATCGAGCGTTCTAAAAAACGATGTGCAGCCCAAAAACTAGTAGAGGCTGTGGCGAGGCCCGCTCGGCTAGACCATAGCTCCCCCATGCCGCTGGACTCTAAAAAGCCAACACTAAAGCTTCGCACGGCCTGGCTTATAAAACCCGAAGTCGCAATAAGACCTAGATTTGCGATAAAGCTGCTTGCAGTCGACCAGGCATAGCGGCGACTCAGACCTTTTTCTAAAGGCGCTAAGTCTTTTAAAATACTTGTCGCTTTAAGGTTTTCTCCCCGGTCTTCGAAGCCTCTTGCTTGGTAATAAGAGGCCAAAAGCTCGTCATCATCAGAGGAATCAAAATAAACTAAAAAATGTTCGCTTTGCGCTAAAGTGTGGAGACGATTTTCGATTTCTCGGCCGAGGCCATGCTGCCTTAAACGCCGGTAAATCACCCAGTATTCGGTTCCAGAGATTGGATTTTTGAGGCTGTCTTGACTTAAAGCCGCGATGCGTCTTTTTAAGGCCGAAAGCTCGAGGTGAGCCTCTCCGACAGGCAAGGCCTGCGATGTATTAAAAGCTTCTTTTAAAGTGCCTTGCAGCATTTGACTCTGGTGCTGATCGATCAAAGGAGCAAAGGCCAGGAGCTTTTCTTGGGCATCGGGAGCCGATAAATCTACCTCGGCTAATACCTTGAGTTCGGCTTGGACTCGCTTGCGCACGAAAAGCAAATACTTGATTTCTGGAGTATCAGGGGCTTGCTTTGTGTAATGAAACTCCCGAGTTAGGGTAGAAACGGCCACATCTTGGACCAAAGCTTTTCTCTTTAAGTCAATTTGCTCTGTGAGAAAGTTTTCGTAGAGACTGCCTTGGGTATATAAGTGTTGCTGGTAAGTCTCTAGCTGGCTTGCAATAGGAAAGCCTAAAATATGAAGGGCTGCATTGACTTGACTCTGTGCACGCATTTGATCCCGCGATAAAGCCAAAGCCGCATAATGAAGATCTGCAGAATCGACTCTTCTGGGATCCTCCAGGATTAACTGGTCTTCCATTTGGCTTAAGTCTGCCAGTAAACGCTTAATATGAGGTTTACTGCTAGGGCTTTGAAGGCCCCCCCAAGCTCTTTTGTGACTTTCTAGCTCTTCGGATAAATCTTCATAGTCAGAATCGGGACTCCACTCGGAAAGGCTCTCTAGTTTGAGCCGAGAAATTTGCAGAGCCAATCTTTCGCAGACCAGGGGAGCGAAGCGGCCTCCTTCTAAATCCAAAATAGCCTGGGCCTCGGCCAAAAGTTTTTTTGCTTCAGAACTAGTGGTGCCTAAGGCCTGCACCATGAGTCCCATGATTTCTTCAATAATTTCTTCTAAGGCAGGGTCCGTGTCCTCTCCTTGCAGAAAGTCCTGACAAAATAAACGTGCGAGCTCTTTGGGGTCAGAAGCTGTAGAGATTTCCCTCATGTCAGTAACTGGGATTTTGGAGGTTCCTTTTAAGGGATTTTCCCAAAAAGCGTTTAATTTTTTGGGAATTGGCTCAAAAAGAGTCCCAAAAGACGAAACCAGCTCACCTGTTTTTTCTAAAAGGCCCTCATTGATTTTTTCATCTTGTGTTGGATCTGATAAGTCAGTACTTCCCAAACTATTAAAGAGGCCTTCAAAAAAGGTCGAATTTCCTTGGTTTTTATTGATTTTTGCCATGGTGTTATTGTCTAGTTATTAAAAAGTAATTTTGCCTTTTATCTCTGGTTAAGCTGACATCAAGACACAGCTTTGTAGTACTTATCGGTTACTAAGATAGAAAGTTGTGATTTTTTCAATGCAGGCAGCATATTTTTTTGGGGAAAGCGTCAAGGGGTCATAAAAGATTGGGATGCCAAGCCGGCGGAGTCGGGATGAGTTAGGGTTTAGGGCTGGATGCGGGCTTGGCCAAACGGGTGGAGTATTGAGAAAAAACTTCTATCACTATCAAATTTCACCAACAAAGTGTTTCAACCCATCGGATAGAGGTTTGGAAACCAACGCTCCACTGCCTCTAAAGGAAAATTTAATCTCACGGGACCTTTGGGGCTTTCCGAAATCAAAAGCCCTTTTTTAACCACTGCGTTTAAAACCGTACTGGCTTGACGTTGTCCATAGTGGGTAATCTCTTTGGCTCGACCTCTTTCAAATTGCCCCTCATACCAAGCCTCTCGTAGTAAAAAAAAAGCCCCCTTGGGCAGGCGCTTGGCGCGTATTTCTTCCTCGCAATAAATTTCTACACGCCTTAAAAATTCTTTAGTATTGAGTAAGGACTCCATATACTGCACTTGATCAATGCAGGTTCTTAAAAAATATTTACAAAAATCCACTAAGCCTTGAGCCGAAAGATTTCCCCTGCCATCTAAATCCCCCGTTTGTAGGGCATCTGCTGCCATCAAGCAAGCTCGGTATTCATTGACTGATTTCGCAAAGCCTCGTGACACGGACCACAGGCTACTGCCTAAACCAATTAATTTTAAATAAGCATGAGAAAAAAGCCGTGCAACGCGGCCATTGCCATCCAAAAATGGGTGAATCCATAAAAGGCGGTGGTGTGAAGCGGCCACAGCAAGCAGCCTTCTGGGCTTACTTAAACGGTCTGGACGGTAAGCCCCTTCAAAGCGCTTTAAAAAGTTTGTAATATTTTCGGGGCGCGGAGGAATATGCTGGCCCACTGTTACGGTTTCTTTGCGGAGTTCTCCAGGAATGACTTCGACCTTTCTTTTAGTATCTGGGTCTGCAATCCATAACATGTCATCACTGAGATGTGAGCAAAACTCTTTATGTAAATAACAGAGATATTTTTGGGATACCAAGTTGGGGTTGTCTGGAGATTCATCAATTTTTTTTTGTACTGCAATGTGAGCCTTGGCTTCTTTTTGCAAGGCACGTTTTTGTGGCTGTGTAGAGAAGTCCATTGCTAAGGCACGCTCGATATCTCGTGGGTGTGTATCGTGCCCTTCGATCAGGTTGCTGTAATAGCAGTTCATAGAGCGTACTAGGCTGCCAATCGATTTTTGAACCGTCGGGTTGAGTTGAGCCGCTAAGCGGCTGGCTTTTTCTATTAGGTCCACCACTAAATTTTCTAAGTCTTGATCCCGATGGCTTAGTTCCGGAAGCATGGGTTCCATAAGAGAAATAGGCTCATAATTACTTATATTTTTGCTCATATATAAAGCATAATATATTATTTAATTTCAATCAATTATAAATTTTTAATAATATAAAATGCTTAATTTTTTGCATATATTTTTGCCTATCACAAAAGCAAGAAAAAGCTCAAAAGCTTAAAACAAAGACTTAAGACGGAGCCAACCCTTATCATTTTTTTAAAATCCCCGATCTTGACATTTTTTATATTTGGGCTACACTGTAGCTCAATTAGAGGAGATTATTCTATGACAACGCGTAGTGTAGTGCGTGCTCGAATTGACGGGCAAATTAAAGAGGAAGCCTCGGTTGTACTTGAAGCCATTGGACTGAGTGTCTCGGATGCTTTTCGTATGTTATTAACACGTATTGCCCGTGAAAAAACTCTGCCTTTTGAACTTTTAGTGCCCAATGCTAAAACCATTCGTGCAATCAAAGCTGCCCGAAAGGATAAATTAGTCAACGTAGGCAAACCAGAAGATCTTATTGCTGAGCTCAATGAGAAGCATTAAACGTACCCAACAATTTAAACGAGACTATAAACGCGAAAAAAAGGGGCGCTACCAAAAGCTTTTAGACAAAGCTTTGATGGATGTTGTCAATGTATTAGTTAGGGACAAAACTTTGCCGCAACGCTATCGTGACCACGCCCTTGCTGGAGAATGGAAAGACTGTCGCGATTGTCACCTTAAGCCAGATTTGGTTTTAATTTATCGCAAGCCAGATACGAATACTCTAGACCTTATTCGCTTAGGCTCTCATAGCGAATTAAGTTTATAAGTCTTATCCGCACTTAAAAAATATATTTGAATCTGGCGAGTTAAAGCGAGATTCAGTTGTTGCAATTTTTGCAACAACATTCTCAATCGTATTGTAAGCATGTATCTAGAATTTGCTGAACTTCAGGCGATGAGTCGTCATGCAATGACTATGAAAGCTTGGATTGAAAAGTTAGATAATTTCCTCAAGCTCTCTGGTCGCGATATCCTCAGCGATGGAGGTAAGATCAGCCATGATTCAGCCGTGGAAAAAGCACATGAGGAATATGCAAAATATGGCCAATTTGAATTACAAGAACCCACTGAGGTAGAAAAACACTTTATCGAAGCAGAGAAAGAATTGATTCAGATTGAAAAAAAGGGGAAGTCTTACTAGAAAAAGGCTTAAGACGGAGCCAACCCGGCGGAGTTCGGATGAGTTAGGGTTTAGCGGTGGATGCAGTTTTGGCGAAACGAGTGGGGTATTAAAATCGTTCACAATGAATAACCCGTAGGGGCGCTGCTCGCTGCGCCCGACTTCTGTTAATTGATTTTAAAAGGCAAAATGTCTTTATGATTATCTAATACAGTGTCGCGTTTTGATCTCGATATCATTTCTCTACAAAAACAAAATAAAGAGAGTTGTCTTTAAGCTGTAAAAATTCATGGCCCTGTTAGGCCTTGGCTTATCTCAAAAATGATAATGATATCAAAAAAACATTGCTAACTTCCTAAACGTTAAGTAAACTAACGTTAAGAACGTTAGATATTTAAATGTTTCAAACGTTAAGTAAGCCATGCTATGGAATTTCAAAAACTTAATCAGAAATTATCCCGGGGAGAAATCAATCCTCCTGAATTATGGCCTCGTCGCCAAAAGTTGCAGTCTCAACTCCTTTCGCTTCCCTTTGAATTTGCACTGAAGACCTTACCATTGAAACCAGGACTGATCACCATTCGGGGAGCGCGGCAGTATGGTAAAAGTACCTGGTTGGAAATGGAAATTTATCAATCCGCTAAAAAGTTTGGGCCAGGAAGCACCTACTACTTAAATGGCGACGAAATATTGAGCCAGGAGGCCTTATATCAAAACTTAATCGAGTTGGAAGCAGCCTTTGCTAAAGGAAGCCCCGTTAAAAGAATATTCATTGATGAAATCACTGCCATTCAAGGTTGGGAAAACCCTCTCAAAAGAATTTTAGATCAAGGGCACTTAAAAGATGTTTTGATCGTAACCACAGGGTCTAAGGCGACCGATATACGTCGTGGCAGTGAACGGCTGCCTGGACGAAAAGGTACCTTAAAACGTAGTGAATATGTCTTTCTTCCCATCTCTTATCGATCCTTTCACCATCTTGCTCATAAGAAGTTAGGGAAAGATACACTACTGGCCTACTTGCTGAGTGGAGGCTCGCCTATTGCTTTGAATACGCTTTATCAGTCGGGAAATCTTCCGGATTATTTTATCCAATTGATTCGTGACTGGATTTTTGGAGAAATTGTTCTCAGTGGTCGCAGTCGAATTGCCATTGCGCAGATTTTAAGTGCTTTAGTGCGTTTTGGTGGAAAGTCTTTGGGCTACGCCAAGCTAGCTCGCGAAACCGGGCTGGCCAATAATACCATTGCCAGCGCGTATATCGAACAACTCTCTGATTTGCTAACGGTGCTTCCGGCTTGGCAATGGGACGCCAATAAAAAGATTTTATTGCTTCGTAAGCCTTGTCGATTTCACTTTATTAATCTTGCTGTTGCGATGGTCTTCCACCCGCAGGCTCCACGAACGATTAAGGAGTTCAAGGCATTGCCTCAAGAAACCCAAGGCACTTTTTTTGAATGGCTCGTCGCTCAAGAAATTTGGCGGCGTTCCGTTTTAAAGCAGGACCCCAATCCTGAGGCCATGGGTTTTTGGCAATCGAAAAGTCATGAGATTGACTTTGTGACTCCTAATCAGCAATGGATCGAGGTAAAACGAGGACGGGCAGGGCCTTTAGATTTTACCTGGTTTTCTAAGTGTTTTCCCAAGGGTCGACTCCTTGTGGTTTCTTCCCATGAATTTGAAACCAAGCAGGTCAAAGGGGTCAGTTTTGAGAACTTTTTACTCAATAGGCCTTTTAACTAAAAAAATTAACTCAAAATTACTTATGTTAAAAAATAAGAAAAATCAACTGCCATCGGATATCCTTACAAAGCTTCTTGAAACAGGTGTTGTCGGGCTTAATGTTGAACAGAGAAAGCAGTTAGGTTTATGGCTCCTTGTGCCCTTACTTTTATCAATGTGTACTCAACATATTGAAAAACTTATGGAGTCTTCTAGCATCTGGAAGCAAACTGGATGGTGGCCTCGAGATGGGGCGTCCTATCATGGAGACGATTTGCTATTAGGGAGAACTTGTTTGGGGTGATTTAAATTATGGCCAAAATTTATACTGCGCAGTTGGGACAATGGTCATATTTATGATACCAAGTATTATTCGTTAAAAGCAGCTATTCAAGCTTACATTAAAACATTAGTTGGGATTTCTAGTGGCCGGCTTGATGGATGGAAAGTT
>JAUHYS010000242.1 GCA_030426445.1 bacterium | reverse complement strand
CCCGAATTCGCGAAGTCGAAGGGCTGCCATACATCATTTACATTTTGCCTGGACTGGCCGCCATGGGTAGCATCACCAATAGTTACGCCAATACTTCGACCAGTTTGTTTATGGCGCGCATGGATCTTTCGATCGAAAACATGGTGGCTTCTCCCCTCTCTAGCCTGCAACTCGTCGGAGCCTTTGTATTAGGGGGCGTTTTAAGAGGCGTCTCGGTGGGCTTTTTAACTTTATTGGTATCGATTCTTATGCCCAAAGTAGGGCTCAACATTAGCAGTTGGCCACTCACCCTATTGGTTTTGGCCTTAATGTCCGCGTTTTTTTCTTCTTTAGGAATTATCTCTGCATTGTGGAGCGAGGGCTGGGATAATATTGCCACATTCACCAACTTTGTGATTACGCCTTTTGTATATTTGGGAGGCGTTTTTTACTCCATCGAAATGCTACCTCCCTTTTGGCAAAAGGTCAGTCAGTTCAATCCTATTTTTTATCTAGTCGATGCCTTAAGACATGCGGTTTTGGGCATCTCGGATTTTTCTTGGGCGCTCTCCATGAGTATTTTAGGAGGCTTAACCCTAACGAGTTTTAGCATCTGCGTTTATTTGTTTCATCGGGGTTATAAATTAGTCAAATAAAGATCAATGTTTAGATCCCGAATTAAAAAACTCCTTGGTGCCACGGGCCTCAATGGCTGTGGCCAGCCGATCCAGCGCTAAAGCATAAGTGGCCACGCGCATACTCGATTTGTATTCCTCCATTCGCTTGAAGGCTTCATTAAAAGCATGCACCATCTTGCTGCGTAGTTTTTCGTAGACTTCGGTCTCTTGCCAATAAAAACCTGTGCGATTTTGTACCCACTCAAAGTAGCTGACCGTCACTCCACCGGCGTTAGCTAAAATATCGGGAACAACCAAAACATCCTTTTTATCTAAAATCTCATCGGCCTGAATCGTGATAGGGCCATTGGCGACTTCCAAAATAACCTTGGCTTGAATATTTTTGGCATTGTTTTGATGAATCACTCCTTCAAGAGCTGCCGGAATCAAAACATCCACATCCAGAGTTAGTAGCTCCTCGTTGCTCAGCTGTTTTGCATCCACCATCTCACAAACCGAACCATCGCAGTAAACCGCTTGCAGGCGCCGAGTCTCATTTTTGTTTTGAATTAAACTGGGCACATCAAAACCATCGGCGTGGTAGATGGCACCTTTAGAATCGCTGACCGCGACAATTTTATAGCCATCCTGATGTAAAAATTTAGCAATACTTTGACCTGCGTTGCCAAAACCCTGAATCGCGACCTTGATTGTTTCGGGAGTCCAACCACGTTTGGCTTCAAGCTCCTTGAGACAATGATAGGCCCCTCGGCCCGTCGCATCGTCTCTACCTTGAGAACCCCCTAGCTCTAAAGGTTTACCTGTAATGACTGCGGGACTGTGTTGACGAGTGATATTACTGTACTCATCGGCCATCCAACCCATGATGGTAGCGTTTGTATAGACATCAGGTGCAGGAATATCTTTGTCCGGGCCAATAAAGTCCGCCACTTGCTCAATAAAACTGCGACTGAGTTTTTCTAACTCCATGCGTGAAAGCTCTTTGGGGTTAACTTCGATACCGCCCTTGGCTCCCCCAAAGGGAATATCCATGACCGCACATTTAAAAGTCATCCAAAGGGCCAGTGTGGTGACCTCGTCCAAACACACTTGAGGATGATAGCGCAGCCCTCCTTTGGTAGGACCGCGAAAGTCATTGTAACAAACGCGATAACCTTTAAAAATTTTTAGACTGCCATCATCCATGCGCAGGGGCACAGAGACCTCCAAGCTGCGCAAAGGGTGTTTCAATCTTTCGATCGTTTCAGCAGAAACGGAAATATGCTGCGCGGCTAAATCCAGCCGCTGCAGCGCATCTTGAAATAAATTTTTGTTCGTCATGATATTTTTACTTTCATTTCTGATTATTTTCTTGTGACATTATGCCTGTCCTTTTAAATTAAAAAAAGAAATTTAAAGCATTAATTACCTATTTATATAAAAAGGAGTCTGCATGAATGATTATCAATTTTTAAATGTCGAACTCAAAGACTCGGTTGTTCGTATTCAGCTCAATAACCCCGAAAAAGCCAACGCGCTCAATGGTCAAATGTGGAAAGAAATACAGCAAGTGTTTCAATGGATGGATGAAGAAAAAAAAGTGCGCGTGGGGATTTTAAGTGGAGCAGGCAAGCATTTTTGTTCGGGAATCGATGTGACTTTACTCTTTGAAATGTCACAAGGCTTGGGAGAAGAGCCTGGACGCCGCAGTGAAGCTTTGCGAAAAAAAATTTTAGAATTTCAGGAGGCCTTTACTTGGATCGAAAAATGCCGCAAGCCGGTCATCGCTGCCATTCATGGGGCGTGCATTGGAGGCGCTCTGGATTTGATCACCGCTTGTGATATGCGTTACGCAACTGAGGAAGCTAAATTTTCTATAAGAGAAATCGACATGGGCATGGTGGCCGATGTGGGAACTCTACAAAGGCTGCCTTACCTAACTAATGAAGGTGCTTTGCGTGAACTCGCCTATACGGGACGTAATTTCTTAGGCAGTGAGGCGGCCCATTTAGGCATCGTCAATCGTTGTTTTCCCGATGAAAAAAGTTTACATGAAGAGGTTGAACAAATCGCCAAGATTATCGCAGAAAAATCCCCTTTGGCCATCCGCGGGCTCAAACAAGTCATGCTTTACAATCGAGACCACAGTGTCACAGAAGGACTCAACTATGTTGCCACCTGGAATAGCTCGGCTCTGCTTGCCAAAGACTTAGCCGACTCTGCCATGGCCTTTATGCAAAAAACTAAAGTCGAATACGATGACTAAGGACTAGTAGGTATTAAACGTGTTGCTTTGAAAATTTTTTCCAAAAAAGGAATACAAACAAGGCAAAACAAATAAAGTTAAAAAAGTAGATGAAACAATACCGCCGATAACCACTGCAGCCAAGGGGCGTTGGACCTCCGAACCCACATCTTGCGAAAGCATCATCGGCAAAAAGCCCAAGGCTTCTACCAGGGCAGTCATTAACACTGGACGCAAACGGGTTAAGGAGCCCTGACGAATGACTTCTATTAAAGACAGACCTTCTTTAGCTAAGACATTATAGTAGTTGACTAATACCGTTCCATTGAGCACAGAAATGCCCAACAAGGCAATGAAACCAATGCCCGCAGAAATACTAAAAGACAGTCCGTTAAGCATCAGCCCTAACACGCCGCCTACCAAGGCCAAAGGTACACACGAAAAAATCAATAGCGTTTGCCGAAAACTTTTAAAGGCCGTGTAAATCATCATTAATACCAGCAGTAAAGCTATAGGGGTTAAATATAAAAGTCGCTTTTGGGCTTTTTCTAAATTTTTGGGGCTGCGGCTAAAGACGGCACCGGTGAGCGCGTATTCGGAGTCCATGGCTAGTTCAAGG
>JAUHYS010000241.1 GCA_030426445.1 bacterium | reverse complement strand
TGAAGGAGCCGCTGGACACTTTGGTTTAAACAAAGAGGTCGACCTGATTACCGCAACTTTTTCTAAGGCCTTGGCCTCTACAGGAGGCTATGTCGCGGGGGATGCCGACCTGATCAATTATATCAAACATTTTGGGCGCTCGATGATCTTTTCGGCTTCGATTACACCCTCTAACCTGGCCGCCGCCCAAGCCGCTTTTCATATCTTAAAAGCTGAGCCCGAACGGGTCCAATGGGTCCAAAAAAATGCCGAAAAACTCAAAAATGGCCTCATCGAAATGGGATGGGATGTTGGAGCGAGTGAAACCCCAATTATTCCGATTTTTCTTGGTGACGACTTAACCACCCTCACTTTATGGAAAGAACTTCTCAACGCCGGGGTTTATATTAATCCGGTGGTTTACCCTGCGGTGCCTCCCGATAAGGCTTTGCTTCGCATAAGCACCATTGCAACGCATACGGATTCTCATATTCAGCAAGCACTGGATGCCTTTCAAGTCGTGGGAGAACGCTATCACCTTCTTCAAAAGCAGGCGAGCAATGCCCTCGGCTAATTTGAAGATTGTTCCTGTCGAAAATTCGGCAGACCTTAAAAAGTTTATTCGTCTCCCTCATCGAATCTATCAAGATGACCCCCATTGGATCGCCCCTCTTGATTTTGAAAGAAAAAAGACTCTCAACCCTAAAAAAAACCCTTTTTTTAAACATGCTAAAGTTCAGCTTTTTTTAGCTCAAAGAAATCAAGAAGTCGTGGGCAGGGTCTCCGCACAAATTGACGAAGAATACGAAAAACGCCATGACAAACGCGTCGGCCACTTTGGTTTTTTTGAATGCGAAAATAATCCTGAAACAGCGGCCGCTTTACTTAACACAGCCGAGGGTTTTCTAAAAAAAAATCAAGCTGTCTCCGTAACAGGCCCTTTTAATTTTTCTATTAATGGAGAATCCGGCTTGTTAATCGCGGGATTTGATCAGCCTTTAACTCTAATGATGCCCTACAACCCGCCTTATTATGAAAAGTTGATTGAACAAAGTGGATTTCAAAAATGCAAAGACCTTTATGCCTGGAATTATCTAGCAGGAGACATTCCCGAGACTCCTCTTCAATTGGCAAAAGAATTAGCAAAACACCCTGATTTGACTGTAAGACCTATCCGATTAAGTCACCTAGAAACAGATTTAGAAAAAATTATGGATATTTTTAATTCGGCTTGGGCAAACAATTGGGGGTTTGTGCCTTTACAAAAATACGAAATCAAACAGATGGTCAAAGATCTCAAACTATTCATTGACCCCACAATTGCACTGATCGCTGAAATCAAGGGAGAGCCCGCAGCCATGTGTCTTACTCTCCCTAATTTTTACGAATATATTCGCGGTCTCAATGGCAAACTTTTCCCTTTTGGATTTTTAAAATTATTGTGGAGGATTAAAAAGCGTCAATGCGATAACGCGCGTTTACTTTTATTGGGCATTAAAAAAGAATTTCGCGAGCCTCCCTTTAATATGCTCAGCATGCTACTTTATACCGAAATTCATAGCAGAGGAAAAGCCAATGGCTATCATCGTGGTGAGCTCTCCTGGACCTTAGAAGATAATCATTCTATTAATCAGGGAATTGAGCTTATGGGAGGAAAACGTTATAAAACTTACCGTATTTACGAAAAAGCCTTATGAAGATCTTTATGACTGGAGCCTCGGGTTTTTTAGGCTCACACACAGCAGAGCTCCTTCATCAACGTGGTCACCAAATCCAGGCCTTGGTAAGGCCAAGCAGTCAAACGACTCATTTAACCAAGCTTAAAATTCCTTTTGTTTTAGGCGCCCTGCCTCATTGCGAAAAATTTGAAGAAAATTTAGAAGACCAAGATGTCATCATTCATATTGCAGCAGTCGTAAAGGCTCTTTCTAAAAAAGATTTCATCTATCAAAACGCTCTTAGTACCCACAGCCTTGTAAAAAGTCTTTTAAAACTAAAAAATAAACCCAAAAAATTGATTTATATTTCTACCATTGCCGTTCATGACCCCAATCAAAGTGAAGATTTTTGTTTGGCTTCGGAGCAATGCCAAGCTCTAAGTTATTATGGCTACAGTAAACTTGAATCCGAGTTGGCTCTTAGTGTACTCAAAGAAGAAATGCCTGTGACCATTCTTCGTCCTCCGGTCATCTATGGTGAACGTGACTGGGAGCTCTACCCTTTAATGAAATCCATTCAACGAGGTTTCGCCCCTGTTTTGGGAAAAGGAGAAAAACAGTTTTCGATGTGTTACGTTAAAGATGTCGCAGAAGCCATTGCCAGACTTGTCGAAAGACAAAACCCCAATTCAGAAATTTTTTGCTTGGATGACGGAGAAGAACATTCCTGGAAAAGTGTAGCTGAACATATTGCAAAGGCTTTTAATCGGGAAGTAAAATTTTTTTCTATTCCTGAGTTTGTCTTTACTTTAGCGGCGGCTCTTAATCAGACTTGGTCGCAAATAAGAAGAAAACCTAGCGTGTTTACACTAAATAAATTAAAGGAAATGCGCCAAGAGCGCTGGATCTGCGGAAACCAAAAATTGCAGCAAGCAATAGGCTGGAAACCTCAAACTGCTCTCACCGAGGGACTGCATGTCACTCTAAATTATTATCGGTCGCTGGGAAAAATTACTTAAAATTAAATAAAACTCTATTGATAAACTTTTAGAGATAGTCTTTGATTAAAACCTCTGCAATTTGGACTGCATTGGTTGCTGCACCTTTACGAATATTATCCGAAACCACCCAAAGGTTTAGCGAATTAGGCTGAGAAATATCTTCGCGAATTCTTCCGACAAAAACATCGTCTTTATCCACACAATCAATAGCAAGCGGGTAACGATTATTTTTGACATCATCCACCAAGGTCACACCTGGTGCTGATTGTAATATTTTTTTAGCATCATGACTACTTAAGGGCTGAACAAACTCGACATGGATACTTTCGCTATGTCCGGACATGACAGGAACCCGCACACAAGTAGGAGAAACTTGAATGCTCTCATCAGCAAAAATCTTTTTGGTTTCGTTGACCATTTTGATTTCTTCTTTGGTATAACCATTTTCTAAAAAGACATCAATATGAGGCAAACAATTAAAAGCAATCTGATGAGGAAATTTTTCAATTTTAATTTCTTTGCCTTGCAGTACGTCACTGGTTTGTTGACGCAATTCCTCCATCGCTCTCTTACCTGCACCACTGGTTGCTTGATAAGTTGACACAACAATGCGTTTCATTTTTGCTGCATCATGCAAGGGTTTGAGAGCTACCAGCATTTGGATCGTCGAACAATTTGGATTCGCAATAATGCCTTTTTGTTGATATTGACTGATTGCAGAGGCATTGACTTCAGGGACAACAAGAGGCACATCTGGATCCATTCGAAAAGCCGAGGTATTATCAATGACAATCGCCCCTGCATGTGAAGCAATAGGCGCATATTTTTGGCTCA
>JAUHYS010000240.1 GCA_030426445.1 bacterium | reverse complement strand
TCTGTGCCATGATATCTTCCTTTTATTGATCTTTTTTAAGTTAGAAGACGGATTAGTAAAAACCCAGCTTCAATGCAAGTGTAAATAGACTTCTTTATTTTTTTTAATGCACTAGCCCGTTCTAGGCAACAAGCTTATCAAAACACTCAAATTGAATCCCCAAAAAATATTGGTAGCTATGCAATAAAATATATTCGAGTTCATTTAAAGCAATCGATTCGATTTTTTGTTCATCAAAACTTGTCCAATTTTCATTGGGAACACAGCTTGAGAGACGGTAAGGGCTTTGAACCTGAAAGCATTGATTGCAATGCAGTCCCCCACCCTCTGCTTTAAAATAAAAAGGTGGATTGTTTTGAGAGTGACAAACAAGGCATTTGGATAAGTCCAATAAATAACCTAAACGACTCAAAAGATTTTTTAAAAAAACTAGATGAATATATAATGGTTTTGAATTTTCGATAGCTTTTAAGGATTGTTGCAAAAGAGGAAACAAGTCTAAATCTTGCCCTCCACCCCGTGGAATCATTTTCGCGATCAGTTTGAACCAAGAAAGGACAAGCACCGTTCGAACATAATCCCGTTTAATTTTTAACAGGGATGGGCTTATTTCTTCAATCGCCAAATCGCATTGCAGCAGCCGATTTAAATCACCACGGCTGACCTGAAATTGTATCTGCAATAAATTAAGAAAATCGAGCGTTCCCCCAAAGCGCTTTTTGGAACCTAAAGCACCGTATGCAATTAAATCGACTCGACCATGGTCCGCGGTTAAAAAACTTAAAATACGGTGGCGATCCCCATAAACCGTGGACTTGATTAATAAAGCCCGATCGAAAATAATGTCTCCTAATTTCATTTTTTTACTAACCAATAAATTAACGCTGCAAAGGCAAGTGTAGCTGCGAGTCCCATAAAAATGGAAGCCCAAGAAACCCGATTGGATTTTGAGTCAGAGCGATTTAAAGAGGCATAACGCGACTCAAATCGCAACAATACGTCTTCGGCATCTAAACCAATATAGTTTGCATAGGCCCTTAAATAACCTTTCGCAAATGCGATGCCTGGTAATTGAACAAACTTTTCTTGTTCGATCGCTTTTAAAAACTCTAAACGAATTAAACTGTGTTTTGCAATTTCCTCAAGGCTGATACCGCGCAATTCTCGTTGATGTTTTAAAAAGGCACCCAAGCTTTCGTCTTCTTGACCACGTATTTTAGAGATATTTACCACAAATGAGATCTAATTTTTTCTTCGTTTTTTCTGGAATTAAACTTTTATCTGTCATGATTGCATGACTCAAACTACGGCAATGTGAACAAGCTTTTCTTTTGGCGACTTGCGGCAAGACCTTTTTAAGAACTTGTTTCGCCATTTCCACATTTTTTTTGAGCGTGGCTATCACCATCTCTGCCGTGACGGAATCATGCCCTTCGTACCAACAATCATAGTCAGTCGATAAAGCCAAAGTGCTATAACAGATTTCGGCCTCCCGCGCTAACTTGGCTTCTTGTAGATTGGTCATTCCGATGACATCCGCTCCCCATTGCCGATAAAGTTGAGATTCTGCTTTGGTGGAAAACTGGGGGCCTTCAATGCAAATATAGGTCCCTTTTTCGTGACAATGGACTCCAACTTCCTTGGCAGCAGCCGTCAGTTTTTGACATAAGTCAGGACAAACGGGATTGGCAAAGGCAACGTGAGCCACGAGGCCTTCTCCGAAAAAAGTGTGCGGCCGTTTTTGTGTTCGATCAATAAATTGATCCACGACCACAAAATGCCCGGGAACAATCTCTTCTCGCAATGAACCTACCGCAGAAACGGATAAAATCGACTGGCAACCCAGACTTTTAATGGCATAAATATTCGCTCGAAAATTAAGCTCGGTCGGCAAAATGCGATGGCCTTTGCCATGGCGAGCTAAAAAGGCCAGCTCGACTCCTTCAAGTCTTCCTAAAATAAAGGCCTCGGAAGGCTCTCCAAAGGGTGTCTCGATATGGCGTTCTTCAAGGACCTCTAAGCCTCCTATATCATAGAGCCCACTTCCACCAATAATAGCCAATTGGGGTTTCAGCATGTTCATTCTCCTTATTGCTTTTTGCAGCGTTATCACTCAGATGGGCTCTCGTCAAATCGTTTAGGAGGGACTTTAAAGAAGCCTTCTTGATTATCAAGGAGACCTTTTTGACCATTTCTATGGTTACAGGCTTTGGTGGGATAGCTGCGCTGAGGGCTGGGGTGAAGAAGTTCTAAAGCGCTTTGTCTTTGGCTCAAATTTCTTTACTTGAACATGGTAGTTGATTCCACTTCGCTTTAGTAGATCTTCTAAAGCAATTTCAAGAAAAAGAGATTCGCTAAGACCTAATATTTGTGCAAATCTGATAGCTCTCTCAGGACTTACTCCTTTGCGACCATTTTCAATGTCAGAGAGGTGAGATACTGATATGTCTAGTTTTTTTGCAAAAGATGCTTGTGTTTCTTCTTCAGCAAGGCGGTTTGACTGCATAATATCGGCTATAGTTAGAGGGCCTCCAGTTATTTTTTCTAAAAATTTTACAGCTTCGCTTTTTTTAATAGTCATGTTTGTTTACCTCTAACACTTTGATTATTTTTACCTCTTTGTTAAGTATCTCATAAATAACCCTATATGAACGAGAAAGCCGAATTGATCGTTGGCCTTTCCTTTCTCCTTTTAAAGCTTCGTCATTATAAGCTCTGAGTCTTCTCGTAGCTTCAATACCATCTAATTCAAGTGATTGGACCCATTCCAAAAATTTCTTTGCAATGAAAGTCGGAACTTTTTCTAGTTGTTTTTTTGCCAGCTTAGAAAAATCAACGATAGCTCTTGGTTCCATCTTCATTATATACTCCTTTGGGGTGTATATATCAACTGGAAATTTGAATTTAAAGAATAGCAAAAGAATGAAAATTAATTCGTTTTAGCAACGCTAATCCTTTACTTAAGTCGCCAAAGCAGCTGACTCTAAATTTTTAACAGCGGCTTCGACTTCTTGAGCGCTAGAGTTGGCCGGCAAAGGTTTTCCAAAACGCACAGTCACTGGGTAAGGAAATTTTTTGGGAAATTTTAAAAAAACTTTTTTTCCAGAAAAACTAAAAATGCTCCCCCAAACATTTTCTAAATAAACAGGTATGATGGGAGCATTTGTCCCTTGTGCAACCGTCTCCAAACCAGGACGAAAAGGGTTCATTCTGCCATCTCGGGTAATTTTTCCTTCTGGGAAAATACAAACCGCTTCCCCTGCAAGCAATTGCTCACGAGCCAATTGCAGGCTATGTGCGACAGAAGCTTTCCCTTCTGAAGGCGCAATGGGGATCACTCCCATGAGTTTGCAAAAAAAATGAATCACAGGAAGTTGATAAATATCTTTAATCATCACAAACTTAATAAAACGCTGGGTGGTTGCGCCAATCAGAAAGGCATCCACATAGGAAACATGATTGGGAGCCAATAAAATAGGG
>JAUHYS010000008.1 GCA_030426445.1 bacterium | reverse complement strand
AAGTCAAAAGCGGCAACGAAGAATGCGATGACGGCAACAAAGTCGATGGGGATGGCTGTGATGCCTTGTGTAAGATTGAGCTCGACCCAGCTCCGCCCGAAACTTCTTCTGGTGGGTGTTCGCTGACGACTTCTTTAACAAAAACGGGTCCCTATTTATGGATAGGTTTATTCAGCCTTCTTTGGGGAGTTTTCTCGCTAAGAAGAAAAGCTTAATTTTTAAAGGACAGGTGTGGTTGTCTCCACTCTTCCTCCCCCCTGTGAAGAGTGGAGTTTTTTATTTATTTGAGTGGAAAGATAAATCAAGACGGTTTTAATGACTGGAGGAATTATGTTCGCCCATTTTAAACACTATAAGGTACTGATTTACCTTTTAATCGTTCAAATGACGGGTTTGCCCGTTCCTGTTTTAGCCAAAACTCAGCCTAAAACAAAGGCTTCTCATGAAAAATCAGACAAAGGGCAGGTTGATTCTACTCAAGGCCAGAGTTTAGCGGTTGTTCCGGTAGGTACTGTTGAGACAGACGGGGAATCATTAGAAAAAATTAGCGAGAGAATCCGGGACGCTCTCAGCAATCAGGGCAAATACCGGGTTCTGGATAATAAGAAAACAGATGCTTTCTTTGCGAATAACCCTAATCTTTTAACTCAGCCCAAGGCTTCTATCACTTTAAACCGCTATTTAGAAGAAGCCACACAGTTTTATATCGACTTTGCGTATAAAGAAGGGATTGGCCTTTTAGAAAATACCATTGAGGCTTTTTATAATACCCAGTCCTTACAAAAGCAGGCCTTTGCTTTACGGGATGCTCATGTCATTCTGGGTAACATTTATACTGCCGATGATAACAAGCGCAAAGCCGTTCAGTCCTTAAGAGAGGCCATACGTTTAGACCCTCATTATGAGATCGACCCGATTGTTTATCCTCCCAATACAGTTTCTAACTTTAATCAAGCCAAACAAGAATACCTAAAAGAACAAAAATCGACCAAGCTGGAAATAGCGACTTCTCCCTCCGGTGCCGAAATCTACGTAAACGGTATACTCAAAGGGAATAGTCCCATTAGTTTAGATAATTTTAGTCAAGGGACTCATTTTATTTTAGTTAAAAAACCCGAGTACGAGCCCTTTGCAGTAAAATTACAAGTCACAAAGGATACTAAAGAAAAGGTCGACCTTAAGAAAAAAGTTCAACCTCAGTTGGATCTCCATGGTCTCAAAGTGGCACAGCTTAAGGACATTCCCGAACTCGTGCGTTTGGGAAGCCTAGTGGGCGAAGGTTTGGGAGTACAAAAAGTCGTTCTTGTTAGCTTAGAAGAACTGGGTTGGCACCATCGTGTCACCACACGTATGATTGATATTAAATATCGCGCTTCTCACAAACATAACTCCGTTGAAGTTTTAGACCTTCCAAAGGACAGTCGATCGGCTGCCAAAGTTTTAGCCGAAGATCTTAACAAGCTCTCTGATGTCGACCTTGCAAAAGATCCCAAAAAGTACGCGGAAAGTGATGTGGTTGTGATTGGGACTAAAAGAAAAAAATCTCTTTTAAAAAACCCCCTATTGTGGTCGCTCTTAGGTGTTTTAGTGGCTGGTGGGGCTACGTCAGCTGTCTTGCTGACTCGAGGAGGTGGCGATGGGGGCGCTTCTGGCTCTGAAAGTTCTAACCCCAATGCTGGGTCCAGTATTAATGGAGGCCTGGGGAAGTTTTAAAAATGTCCCATTCTCACAGTTGCTGTCATGCAAAGCGTGACACCCTAGCACAGCCCTCTCATCCCTTTTTGCAATCCGCAGATGAATGGACCTGCCCCATGCACCCTGAGGTGATTCAAAACAAACCCGGGAACTGCCCAAAGTGCGGAATGGCCTTGGAACCCAAAGGAATTTCCTTAGAGGAGGACAAGACGGAGCTTAATGATATGAAGCGCCGTTTTTATGTCGCGATTCTATTTAGTGCGCCTTTATTTATCTTGAGCATGGGCTTAATGCTTTTGCCTGAATCCTGGTCCTTTTATCTTAGCAGCCCCTGGAAGCCTTGGATCGAGCTCAGTCTGGCAACTCCGGTGGTTTTATATTCTGCCTGGCCTTTTTTAGCTCGGGCCTGGCAATCCTTACTCAATTGTTCGCCCAATATGTTTACCCTAATTGGCCTTGGGGTCAGCGCTGCCTATCTTTACAGTTTAGTCGCGGTTTTGTTTCCTGGAGTTTTTTCCGAAAATTTCCGCATGCATTCAGGAGAAATCGCGCTCTACTTTGAATCCGCAGCTGTGATCGTGGCGCTGATCTTATTAGGACAAGTCTTAGAAATCCGAGCGCGGGCTCAAACAAATACTGCGCTTAAAAGCCTGTTAGAGTTGGCGCCCAATACTGCAAGAAAAATTTTGGCCGATGGAAGCGAGCAGGAAATTCTCATTGCAGAACTCCAAGTTGGAGACCGTCTGCGTATTCGACCAGGAGAAAAGATTCCTGTCGATGGAATCGTGATTGAGGGCAAAAGCTATGTCGATGAATCCATGATCAGTGGGGAGGCCCATCCTGTAGAAAAAATATTCGGAAATTCACTTATCGGTGCGACGATAAATCAAGCCGGGGCCTTAGTTATGGAGGCAAAAAAAGTGGGCCAAGAAACCATGCTAGCCCAAATTATTCGTTTAGTTGTTGAGGCAGGCCGAAGTCGAGCACCCATTCAAAGCTTGGCTGACAAAGTCGCCAACTACTTTGTACCGGCTGTTGTGTTAATCGCTATACTGAGTTTTTTGCTCTGGGCTTTTTTAGGCCCTGAACCCTCGATGACCTATGCCTTGGTGAGCGCGATTTCCGTTCTGATCATTGCTTGTCCTTGTGCCTTAGGTTTGGCGACCCCTTTATCCATTATGGTGGCGACAGGCCAAGCCGCCAAAAAAGGGATTTTATTTAGAAATGCGGAGGCCATTGAAAGACTTCGTCAAGTAGACACTCTCGTCCTCGATAAGACAGGCACTCTAACCGAAGGCAAGCCAAAGCTGGTTTCCATACTGCCCACCGCAGGTCATACAAAGGAAGAGCTGTTAAAGTGGGCAGCCAGCCTAGAGCAAAATAGCGAACACCCGATTGCCAAAGCCATTTTGGAAAAGGCCAAAAAGCAGGGCATTGTTTTAGAATCCATAAAGAATTTTGAAGCCCATTCAGGAAAAGGAGTGAGCGGTTTTGTTGAACAACAAAAGTTTTTAATCGGAAATAAAAATTTTCTCTCTGAACAGGGTATTTCGATAAGTTCCCTTGAAGATCAAGTCCATAAACTGAGAAAAGAGGGACAAACTCTAGTCTATTTAGCAAAAGATCAAGAGTTTATGGGAGCCCTAGGTGTGGCGGATCCCATCAAAGCCAGTGCAAGCGATTTAATTAAAAAATTACACAAAGAAAAAACCAAGGTCATTATGTTAACGGGAGACCAAAAAATCACGGCAGAAAGCGTTGCAGGGCAATTGGGTATTGACGAAGTCATGGCGGAAGTCTTGCCTCAGCAAAAACAGGAAAAAATTAAAGACCTACAAAAAAAAGGCGCCATTGTGGCCATGGCCGGAGACGGTATCAACGATGCACCAGCCTTAACTCAAGCCGATGTGGGCATTGCCATGGGTACAGGAACCGACATTGCCATGGAAAGTGCCGACCTCACCTTAATTAAAGGGGATTTAAATGGCATTGCACGCGCGCGTCTGCTCAGTCATGCTGCGGTAAGCAATATCAAGCAAAATCTCTTCTTTGCCTTTTTTTATAATCTATTAGGTGTTCCCATTGCCGCCGGTGCGCTTTATCCTTTTTTTGGACTCTTGCTTTCCCCCATGATTGCTGCCGCTGCCATGAGTTTGAGTTCGGTTTCGGTGATTGCTAATGCGCTAAGGCTTAAAAAGTCTCTTTAGTTTTTAACTCGTTTTATTTTTAAAAAAAACCCGTGGACGGTGTTAACTAATATTCACACCGGTAAATTTCTAGTTTAACATTAGGATATGTCCGGTAAAAAAGAAACCTACCCAGTCCCATTCATTGACGGGTCATTTAGTTAATTTTCCTTACCATTTCCCCCTTTAATTTAAAGGGGGATTAAGATTGCAGAGGCTAGTTTTATTTGGCGTAAAAATTATTTGCAAAAAAATCTAGATTAACGTAGGCCTTTTTTTTTAAATATATACAAATCATCACGGGTGAAGTTTTCTTTGTTTTAATTATTTCTGTTATATTTCTATCTAAGCAGATTAGGAGGTAAACGATGTCAATCGATTCAAGCAGAGCCCCAATTTCCCCATCATTTTCAGACGGAGCTATTCCACAAAATCTAACAGTTTCCTATGATCAAATCCAACCTTGGTTAGACTTATTAAATTCAGAAGTATTAGACAAAGTTCTTAAAGATAGGGGTGAGGGAAGCCCGATGGAAAGACGCTTTGGGTCTGAAACCAGTGTAGCAGATTTAAAGGGGAGTATCGATGCCTTACGAGATGCATTTCATGAGATTCATTCCAGGGGAATCTGTGGAGATTTAAGCTTGGAAGGCCCTGCAGTGAAGACCTTTTTGGCTTTGCAGGCTTTGCTGGATGATTATATTGTAGAAAACGATCGAGACCTCCTGCAAGAAGCCACTCAAGAAGCTGAAGCAGTCAGACCTGCAGAAAGAGAAACTAGTTTAAGAGCTCCTCTAGGAGAGACGGCATTAAAAAATGGAACCAAACTGGGTGCTTTACGCGACAGAGCTCCAGAAAGACCTACCCAGCGTTCAAGCTATCAAGCACAAGCACGTAGCGCCGATATAGCTAAAGCAAGAGGCTTTGCTGCTGGAGCATCCGGTGCTAGCGCTGCATTAGCAGCCCTGCATGCAGGAGACCCAAGCCGTTTGGGAGTATCAGTAAAAGACCTGGGGCGGGGATTAAAAGCCGAAATCGTGGACCCAAATGCCTTTGGAGTTCCTTCTTACAAGGGCGGATCCCATGCTGCCAGAGTGGCCGTTATTAACACAGCTCTCAATGAAGCTCTGCAGGAAGCAGGTAGCCGCGGAGGCCCTGTTCTTAGTGATCAAGTGCTTAAAGATAGGCTTCAGCCTGCCTTGGATAGAGTCAATGTCCCATACATTCCGATCATTTCTATCCCAGCTCAGTCAGGCCAAGTAAATGCGGGTGAGCTGCATATCAAAAATAAAATATTGAGTGATTTTAGAGAAGCAGGGCTCCCTCCTCCCCAGACACCTCTGCAAACCCGTAAGATTTGGATTGCTAACGGTACACAAGAAAGGGTGCTTGTTTTTGCTACCTGGGCTACCCACCCACCCCAAATCTTTTTTGAGGCAATTGATTGGGATAAGCTTGTTAATATTGCCCGTGCCATTTCAGAAAATCATACTCATGGTTGGGGAAGGGAAGTCTCTCATGGAGAAAGGGAGTCTGCCGCTATTCTTCTTCGTGATGCAGACAAGCTCCAAAATGGCCGTGTGGATCATACTTGGCTGACTCAAGAATCCTCGGGTCACACTTATCTCGAGCACGCATTGACTGTTGCCAATGCCTACGATCAAATTGACTCCTCTTTTGAGAAAGTTAAGGGTTCTTTGGCTGCATTACGTGCGATTGAGGCCTTAGAGCAAAGTCCTAAAAGGGCTGCGGATCCAATGGAAGCAGCAGCTAGCGTCTACCAAAGAGCTCAAGTAGAAGTCGAGAGAGAACACGTGGGGACAGAGCAGTTTGAGCGAGACCGTACCGCAAGGTTAACAAGAGCTTTGGTTGCCTTCAGGTCGGGATCTGCATCCCAGTATCCAACAGCCAGATGGGAGGCCTTGGCAAAAACCTTGGTCGAAACAGGAGAGTTTAGCAGCGTTGATGCTGTACTCATCGCAGCTAGAGATGGGGCTACAAGCTTAAGAAGCCTTTTTGAATTAACAGGACAAGGGGCCCTTTTTGATACGAGCACTCGTGCAGACCGTGATATGTTGAGAGAGTACCTATCCAGAAGGTCTGGCGCGGAGCGAGTTGCCGAAAGAAAAACGCCAAAAGGCCGTCGTTAAATTTTATAGACTCTCCTTCCACCAGCGTAATTGTCTAAAAAAATCCTAATAGGACTTAGGGTACCTTAACTTGACAATCGGACTTTTAATGAACTATATTAAGTCATGCATAAAAAAATTTCTAACAAGCTCTCTAACAGGATCAAGCCCATTAGTTACCTCAAAACTCATGCTGCTGAGATCATACATAATTTAAGTGATTCTCCTACATCTCTTAATTATTACACAAAACGAAGAAGCTAAAGCTGTGCTTCGAAATATCGAAAGTTTCGAAGAGACCATGGCCTTATTAAAACGTTTAGCTTTGGGTAATTTACAAATTAAAGAAGAAAAAGTTTTACCTGCCGCACAATTTATTAAAAAATTACGCTCGGATAAAGGTTGCCATTGTAGCAATGACTAGAGACGGTATCAATGATGCGCCAGCCTTAACTCAAGCCAATGTTGGCATTGCCATGGGCACAGGAACCGACATTGCCATGGAAAGTGCTGGTGTGACTTTAATCAAAGGCATCCTTGCTTGCAGCTTCTTGTTGATTATGAGCCTTCTTCCATTCTTCATAGTTAAATGTTTTAGGGTCAAACTTCCTGGGGTCTACCCCTTTTAATGGTTTTTCCTCTCGAAAGACTTTATTTTTATCCATTGAGTAGTAAATATTTAATACCCGAAAGCTGCTAGGGTCAGCTTCTTCGATGATTTTTTCAAAGAGATAAACATGATTTTTATCTTTAGTATAAAAGGCATCTTGGTGTATGAAAACTTCTTCAAAAGAATCTGGATCCGCTTTTTTAATGAGAGTATTTTTTTTAGGACCACAGTGAGTAAAAACTCGATAAACTCCGTCTTTGTCTTTTCCGTAAATTCCTGACTCCTTGATAATTTCGAAGGTAGCATGATCATAGTCGATAGGCTTACCATTAAGCCCAACAGTGTTGCCAAAACAATAGAGTTGATTTTTGTCTCGCGCATAGCCGCTGCCAAGCCCTTCAAAAGAGTTTAAGTCTGCGCCTTTGATGGGATGGTTCTGATGATAAGCGTGATTTTTGTCGATGGTATAGGTCGCACTCTTTTCAAAGACTCTAAAACTAGCTGTATCCACATGATTCAAAATTTTTTCTTCATGAAAGATATGATTTTTATCTCTTGCATAAAAATGATTTAAGATCTCAAAGCTTTTAAGATCCACTTGAGGAATAGAGTTTCTTCCATAGAATGCCTGATTTTTATCTCTTGCAAAAGGGGTTTCTTTTAATGCTTGAAAAGAATTTCGGTGAGCCCTTTTAAGGACTTCTCCTTTAAAAAAGACATGGTTTTTGTCAACAGCAAAGTATTCGTTTAAAAGCTTGAAACTATTAAAATGAGTGTCGATAGGTCTAAAATAAACATGATGCTCTTCAGTGGGTATGAATATTGTATTATTATATTGATAGTAGTTACCACCCATTAAAATTGTTTTGTTTAGATCAAGTCGGATGGGTTCTTCGGTAAGGCACAGCCCTGATTTGAGTAAGATCAGGAGGGTTATTAAGCTTGTATAGAAAATTTTTTTCATCATTATTTTTGCTGCTCTAGATACTGTTTTTCATCAGAAATGTCCAGAGTCGAAAGTTGTCCTTAAAACGATTAAAAGTCAATAAAGCGAACTTAATCATTCTCCTTCCACCAACGCAATTGTCTAAAAATACCGCGTAAGGTCCTCACTTCCCTTTTATTTGGATAAGCGCGGTTGATTAAATTACGCATGATGCGCATAGCATGAAAAGGATTTTGTGGGTTGAGAAAACCGGATTCATCCAGCAAAGACTCCAAATCCTGATACATGGCTTCCATTAAAGAAAAACCCGCAAGGTCTTCTTGAGTTTTTTCTATTAATGCATCGCTCTTAGCCTCACTGACAAACCACTCATAAGCCACTACCATGACGGCTTGGGCTAAATTAAGTGAAGGGTAGTCGTCATGGCTAGGGATTTGAATCATCCTTTGACAATGTGCTAGCTCCTCATTGCTTAATCCCGTATCTTCAGCTCCAAATAAGATGCCCAGTTTTTTTACCTGAGGAGTCGCTTTGATTTGGGTAATGAAATCGCGGAGCCAAGAGGCATTTTCACGTTCTTTTCCAGTGCGGCGGGAAGTTCCCACCACCAGGTCAAAATCAGCGAGGGCGTCCGCTAGGTGATTAAAACTTTTTGCTTTATTCAAAATATCACTGGCATGCAATGCCATGCGATGAGCCTCGCTTGAGTTTAAGTTGGCTTCAGCAGCCACCAAGCGCAGGTCTCTGAGTCCCATGTTTTTCATGGCGCGTGCCACCGAGCCCAAATTTCCTGAGTATTGGGGTCTGACCAAAATAATGCTAAGAGTTTGTGAAAAGTTCATAATTAGGGTGTAATTTTATTTGCACACTCTTTCAAGCTAAGATAGACAAAGTTTTATGGAAAAAATTTTTATTAGTGATTTAAAAGAAGGCATGGCCGTGGATAGCATTTTTCTATGTTCTCATAAAACGGTTATGACAGACAAAAATGGTAAACCCTATGTTAACTTGAAGCTTGTTGACCGCAGTGGTTCTGTGGAAGCCAGGATATGGGATAAGGGCCCACTCTTAGCAAAATACTTTGAAAGACAAGATTATGTGCAAGCCAAAGGTCATGTGGTGTTTTTTCAAGACCACCTACAATTTAACGTGACGCAGATTTCTAAAGTTTCGGAAAACGAAGTCGATGCCGATGCTTTTTTACCGCATACCGAAAAAAATATCGATAGCATGTATCAAGAGCTCTTGGCCTTGTGTCGTGCTGAGATTAAAAATTCTTTTGTACAAAAACTGATCTTGGGTCTTTTAGAAGACCCGGTTTATGCTCCCAAGTTTAAACGCAGTCCCGCAGCAACTTTAAACCATCACGCCTGGATTGGTGGCTTGCTGGAGCACGTCTTAGGGCTTTGCCAATTAGCAAAGGATACTTTAAAGCATTACCCCAAAGTGAATCCCGATTTGGTTTATGCCGGTTTAATCCTTCATGATTTTGGAAAAATAGAAGAACTCAGTAGCACTCGTATTTTTGAATACACCACCCGAGGTCGTTTAGTGGGGCACCTCATCATCAGTTTAGAAATGGCGATTAAAAAAGCCGCTTCTATTGAGGGTTTTCCCGGCTCTATTTTGCAACACATCGAACATATCGTTCTGTCGCACCATGGTAAGTTAGAGTACGGTTCGCCTAAAGAGCCCATGACTTTAGAAGCTATCATGGTGCACCACCTAGACAATATGGACTCTAAACTGCAGGCCTTTGCCGATATTATGAAGCGTGAGTCTGGCGAGGCCAACCCTTATTGGAGTCAAGGTAGTATCGTTTTTGGTCAAGCGCTTTACAAACAAACTGCAGAAGACATGGGAGAAAAATCTATTTTTGCAAGTCAGACACCGGCTTTACCATCAAGCAAGCCCGCAAGCTTTCATGCTTTTAAAAAACCTATTCCGGAAGCTAAAAAGCAATTTATTCCACCTAAAAGGGTTCATAAGGATAAAACGCAAACACATCAAAATTATCGAGGGGTTGAACAACATTCTCATAAAAAAAGTTCTTCCGAAAAAGAAGTTCATACCAATAAGTCAGAACAGAAAAACCCTTCTTCCCCTTCTGAAAAACATGAGAATCGTCATCGCCCCTCTCAATCTTTTAAAAAACCTCTTGGCACTAATTTAGGGGATTTAATCAATTTACAAATCAATCAGAAAAAGGCGGATCAAACCGTTCAAGAAACGGTCAAGACCGAAAAAAAAGCGGATAAGCCCCTTTCTCAAGATACGCAGACCTCAGACAAAGCAAGCCCAAACTCAGAAGCGATTAAAAAAACCGAAACACAAAAATCGACCGAACCTAAAATGGGCTAAATACGTTTCATAAAAAAGAATATCAAAAGTTAATCAAGGTAAGGGACTAAAACATGTCTATTATAGGGATTGATTTGGGAACGACCCATAGCGCCTGCGCGGTTTTTCGTGGTGAAAAAGCAGAACTTATTCCCAATCGCTACGGCGAATTTTTAACGCCATCCGTCGTTAGTACCGATGAATCTGGAGATATTTTAGTGGGAAAGCTCGCTAAGGCAAGGCTAATCAGTCACCCCACACGCAGTGTAGCCAATTTTAAGCGTTATATGGGCGCCCAACACCAGGTGACTCTCGATAAAAGAGCTTTTAGTCCGGTAGAACTATCTAGTCTTGTCTTAAAAAGCTTAAAAGAAGATGCCGAAGATTTTTTGGGAGAAAGCATTCATGAGGCGGTCATTAGTGTGCCTGCCTATTTCAATGATATTCAGCGCAAGGCTACCAAGGCCGCAGCAGAGTTAGCTGGCTTTAAAGTAGAGCGTTTGGTCAACGAACCCACGGCCGCGGCCATTGCCTATGGCCTGCACGATAAGCCAGAAGGAAATCATTTTATGATTTTGGACCTCGGAGGCGGGACCTTTGACGTTTCGATCATGGAATATTTTGAAGGTGTTCTTGAAGTTCACGCATCTGCAGGAGATAATTTCTTAGGAGGAGAAGATTTTTTAGAAAATTTGGTAAACTATTATTTGGGTCAGATTAATATAGAAAAAGACAAGTTAAATTCTGAGCAGCGCAGTCAAGTCTATGCTCGTTTTGAGGAATATAAAAAACAATTTAACTCCGAAGACTGTATTCAAATCGACCCTATTTTAGAGGCATCTCATCCTAAGGTAGAAATCAACCGGGATGATTTCATGCACATCAATCAAGCGTTACTTCATAAAATTCAGATTCCCATCGAACGGGCCCTACGGGATTCCAAACTCAACCTTCACGATTTAAGCGAAGTCGTGTTAGTAGGCGGTGCAACTCGCATGCAGGTTTTTAAGCGGATGATCGCTAAGATGTTTCGTCGTATGCCCGCCAGTCACCTTGATCCTGATTTGGTTGTTGCCATGGGCGCAGGGATTCAAGCAGGACTTAAAGCCAGGCATAGCGCTTTAGAAGATGTTGTGCTGACAGATGTCTCTCCTTATAGCTTAGGTATTGGTATCATAAATGAAAATGACCCTAAAGGAGAGCAGGGAGATCTCTTTAGCCCGATCATTGAGCGCAATTCGGTTTTACCCAGCAGTCGAGTGCAGACTTATTATACAACAGAAGATGAACAAACTGGGATTACGGTCGATATTTTTCAGGGCGAATCTCGGCGAGTAAAGAACAATATTCAATTAGGTTCTTTGGCGGTTCAAGTCCCCAAAGGTCCTAAGTACAAAGAATCCATTGATGTGCGTTTTAGCTATGATATGAATGGCTTGTTAGAGGTAGATGTCCAAGTTAATTCAACAGGTGAGCGTGCTCAAAAAACTATTGAAAATAGTTTGAGTCAATTAAGCCCAGAGGCAGTGGAAGCCTCACGTAAAAAGCTGGCCGCATTAAAACTGCATCCACGAGAGGACGAGCTCAATAAGGCCTTGTTGCTACAAGCCGAAAAGCTTTATGAGAGCGCATTGGGCGAGGATCGCAATGATATTTTAGTTTTGATTCAAAGCTTTGAAGCAACTCTAGAAAGTCAAGACCCCAGGCAAGTGCAACATGCCCGCAAAGAGTTCTCAAAACAACTGGACTCCCTTAAACAAGACAGGTTCTTTTAATGCACTATTGGAATTTACTGGAAATCCAACCCACTTCAGACAAGCGGCTTATCAAGCGCGCTTATGCAAAAAAACTCAAGCAATGCCGGCCTGACCAAGACCCCAAGGCCTTTCAAAGCTTGTATGAAGCCTATCAGTCCGCATTAAATCATCTTGAGGAGGCTTCAGAAAGTTCTTTTGACGAAGCATTTTTGGAAGAGAACTCCGTTCCCGACCAGTCTTTTGCCGAGAAAGAGATTAAAAAAAACGCTTTTGAAGCCATCACTCATTACGAAAATAAGAAAATAAATTTTAGGGATGACTCACAAGATAGAACGGGCAGCGTTGATCCAGAAGAAAATTTAAAAAACGAATGGGAAACCATCGACCCTTACGAAGCTGCAGAGAATGTTTTAGCCACTTGTCGGGAGATTTTACAAGACCCTCAACGTTACGACGAAATTCAGTCATGGACTTTTTTGCAAGGTCATGAGGATTTATTTGACCGTACCTGCAAGGAATATGTCGCCCGAAATTTGCTCAATCTTTTGATTGAAAAAAAAGAGTCTAAGGAAAAAGCAACACAGTTTTATGTTAGTGAAGAGGTGCTTACCTTTCTTAATCAGATTTTTTGGTGGACGGATCGATTAGAGGATTATGAAGACGAATATTCTATTGAGCATTTGGAAAAACTGTTTACTTACTTCTTTAAGCAACAAGGAAAAGAATATAAAAAAAAACTAAGAGTCCAGAAATGGAGTCACTCTCCAAACTTTCATCAAGAAATCAGTCAGCAACAATTATATTTTTGGAGAAGGTTAGTGGCTCTCGCCTTAGATCTATCTATGGGCCTTTGTGTTTCAGCAGTCATTTTTCAATTACTCAGATTAACAGGAAGCACAGGAATTATGGGATCGGATTCTTTTTACATTGTGGGCATCGTGTTAGGTTTAGTGATGATTTCATTTTTTGAAGGTTCTACATTGCAGGCCAGCCCAGGTAAACTGGCTATGGGGATCCGAGTGGTTTGTCTCAATAGTCAGCCCCTAAGCTATCTGAAATCTTTTTGGCGTTGTGCTTTATTCATCGCATTTTTTGTAGGAATTTTTCTCTCTATAACTAATTCTTATGTTAATTCGGTGAGTACCTATATAATATTAGTGAGTGTTTATATCCTCTCAGATAAAAAGCGTCCTGGTCATGACTTATTCAGTAAAACGTGTGTCATTCGCAATCTAAGATAAAAGCTTGTGAAATGTTTCCATAGCTAATATAAATAATAAAATTCTGATGATTTTTATTCATAAAAAAATGAGGAGATTCCATGTCCAACAAAGCATTTTTAAGCGATATTAAAACCATCCGTGAACGCGCCCGCAAGCACATCGAAAAAGGTGCTGTGACGGAAGCCTATCGCGCCGATCGCGAAACCGTGATAAAACTTCTTAATGAGGCATTAGCGACCGAAATTGTCTGTGTCTTGCGTTATAAAAGGCATTATTACATGGCTTCCGGGATTAACGCACCACAAGTTGCGGCAGAATTTTTAGAACACGCTAACGAAGAGCAAGCCCATGCCGATCAAATCAGTGCGCGTATTGTGCAATTGGGCGGCGAGCCCGATTTTTCGCCAGAGGGTCTCACGACTCGCAGTCATGCCGAGTATGTCGAAGGCGATAGTTTAGTAGAGATGATCAAAGAAGACCTCGTGGCCGAGCGTATCGCGATTGACAGTTATGGAGAGATGATTCGTTATATTGGCAGCGATGACCCAACCACTCGACGCATGCTCGAAGATATTTTAGCGATGGAAGAAGAGCATGCAGATGATTTGGCGGATTTGTTGAGCCAATTGCCTGAAGTTTAGGAGTTTTGTTAAAACGCCCCCTAGCCCCCTCTTAAATTTAAGAGGGGGGACTTTATGCGGCAGTTTGATAAATCGTTCCTCTTCTTGAGATGCTGGTTTTTTGTCCCACATTTATGCATGAAGTGGGGACAAAGGGGGCGTTTGAAAAAGTTTTTAAAATTGACTTGCATTTTTCCTTGAGTAAAAATGCGAAAAAATTTCATTTATCATTGAAGAAAAAAAATTAAAAAAAGGAGCTAACTTATGGCCTTTGAATTACCTCAATTACCTTACGATATGAACGCCCTGGAGCCCCATATTTCCAAGCGCACCCTGGAGTTTCATTATGGTAAACACCATAAAGCCTATGTTGACAAACTAAACGGCCTGGTAGAGGGAACCCCTCAAGCATCGAAGTTATTAGAAGATTTGATCCGTGAGTCCGAAGGTGGCGTTTTCAATAACGCAGCCCAAGTGTGGAATCACACTTTCTACTGGAACGGTATGTCTGCATTAGGGGGCGGTGAACCCAGCTCTGCTCTTAAATCCGAGTTAGAAAAAAACTTTGGTAGTGTTGAAGAATTCAAAAACCAGGTGACTACGCAAGGCCTGGGCCTCTTTGGTTCGGGTTGGACTTGGCTCATCAAAGATAGCGATGGTAGTCTTAAGATTCACAACGAAAGCAATGCGGGCAACCCTTTGCGTTCGGGCAAAAAACCTTTGCTGACCGTGGATGTTTGGGAGCACGCCTATTATTTAGATTATCAAAATGCTCGTAAAGGCTATTTAGATAATTTTTGGAATTTGATTAATTGGCAGTTCATTGAACAAAATTTAGAAAAAGCGTAGGAAGCTATAAAAAGCACCCATCTGCTTTGTTGCTCTTAGGTTTGTTGTTTTAAAAGCGTTTCCTGCGACGTACTGTAGGGGCAAATCATTATTTGCCCCTACTTGAAATATTTTAGCAGTTTAAAAAAAACTTATGTTACCGACCTTTCCCGTTTCCTCAGCCAAAGCTGAAGATCTCAAAAAGCGCATGCAAGACTTGAGCATTCGTGAGGCAGATCTGGTTGAGGAATTCATTCGGGGTTCCGGTCACGGTGGCCAAAAGATCAATAAGAGTTCAATCGTAGTTCAATTGACTCACGTGCCTTCGGGGATTTCTCTGCGTTGCCAAGAGGGCCGTTCGCAAGCGCTCAATCGTTATTATGCGCGCAAACGTTTGGTCGAAAAACTCGAAGCCCAGGTTTTAGGAGAGGCTAGTGCCCAGCAACAAAAGATCGAAAAAATTCGTCGCCAAAAGCGCAAGCGTTCCCAAAGAGCTAAAGAAAAAATGCTAGGCGAGAAGCGAGTTCAGTCAGAAAAAAAGCAATCGCGCAAAAGCCCTTTAAGAAATTTAGAAGAATAAAAATGAGCCCTTTTAAATACTTTAAAAAGAGAATCCTCCTAACTTTATGAAATTTAAATTAAAAAACCAAAAGTCCTCTACGCATGTCTACGCGCGTAGACTTTTGGTCTTGCATTTTTAAAAATTTAAAAAAAACACAAAAGAAGAAACAATGAAAAAATACATTCTGGCCATTGATCAAGGCACCACCGGAACCACGGTTCTTATTCTAGATAAAAAACTCAAAATTTTAGCCAAGTGCAATCAGGAGTTCCCTCAATATTATCCTAAATTGGGATGGGTGGAACACGACCTAGAGGAGATTTGGATCAGTACTTTGTCAACGGTTCGCGATGCTCTCAACGCCTCTGATATTGACCCCAAGGAAATTGCTGCGATCGGGATTACTAATCAGCGCGAGACCACTGGGCTTTGGAACCGCCAAACCCTCAAGCCTTTTCATCGGGCCATTGTTTGGCAATGTCGCCGAACCTCGGACACATGTGAAAAACTTAAAAAACAAAAAGGGCTGCCGGAAAAAATTCAGAAAAAAACGGGCCTGGTTTTGGACCCCTACTTTAGTGCCACCAAGGTCAAGTGGTTATTAGACAATGTGAAGGGAATTCAACAAAAGGTTAAGCAGGGCGATGTCGCCTTTGGTACCATTGATACCTATCTCGTTGCCAAGCTCACTCAAGGGAAAAGCCATGTGACGGATGTTTCCAATGCCTCGCGTACTATGCTGATGAATTTACAGAACTGTCAGTGGGATGACGAGCTTCTTAAATTATTTGGAGTCCCTAAAAATATTTTACCCAAGATTGTTTCCAACTCTGAAGTTTATGGAAAAACCCAAGGAGTTACCGGTTTGCCGGATGGGATTCCCATTGCAGGGATGGCAGGGGACCAACAGGCTGCCCTTTTTGGTCAGGCCTGCTTTGATGTGGGAACGGCAAAATGTACCTATGGTACAGGTTCCTTTATCTTGATGAACACCGGTGAAAAAATTGTTCACAGTAAAAATAAAATGCTCACGACCGTGGCCTGGCAATTAGGTAAAAAGACGACTTATGCCTTGGAAGGCTCGGCTTTTATTGCAGGAGCTGCGGTGCAATGGTTGCGAGATGGGCTTAAAATCATTCAATCTGCCCCCGAGGTCGAAGAGTTGGCATCCAGAGTTCCCGATAGCGGAGGGATTGTCTTTGTGCCGGCCTTGGTGGGTCTGGGAGCGCCGCATTGGCGACCCGAAGCCCGTGGCGTGATTACGGGCATTACGCGTGCGACCACCCACGAACATCTGGCACGTGCGACACTCGAAGCCATTGCTTTAAGCCAGTATGATATTTTAGAAGCCATGCAGAAAGACTCGGGGAAAAAACTTCGCAGTCTTAAAGTGGATGGCGGGGCCTCGCAAAATAATTTGCTGATGCAATTACAAAGTGACCTTTTGCGAACACCATTGGTGCGGCCCAAAGCCACCGAAACCACGGCATTGGGTGCGGCCTTTTTGGCGGGTTTGGGCGTAGGGTTTTGGAAAGGGCTTTCAGATATTAAAAAGAGCTGGGTCAAGGATGTGCAGTTTAAACCGAAGATGAAGCCAGCAGAAGTCAAAGAGCTTGTCGCTCGGTGGCAACAAGCATTACAAAAAGCTTGAGGAGTCCTGTAGTGTGGAGAGTTGATTTAAAAATCAAACGCCCCCTGTCCCCCTCTTCGTCTCAAGAGGGGGGACTATGGATCACCTTTAGTAAAAGATTATTGCCTTCCAAAAAATACTTTTCTTTTTTCTTTTTTCTTTTTTTTCTTTTTAGTTCCACTGCGGTTGCAAAATATCAGCGCATTGTTTCTCTCAAACCCAATATTACTGAGATTATTTTTAGCCTGGGAAAAGGAGAACAATTGGTAGGTGTCACAAAGTACTGCATTCGTCCAGCCGAAGCAAAAAATATCACGCGAGTTGCGGATTACACACACGCCAATATCGAGAAAATTTTGCGTCTTCAACCCGACCTGATTTTTGCTAGTCGCGAAAACTCTTCTAAAAAAGAAATTCAATTTTTAATTGATCAAGGCCTCAAGGTGGAAATTTTAAAATTTTCCACTATAACTCAAATGCTACAATCCATTGAAAAAATGGGCACTATTCTTAATGTGACCGGGCTTGCTGAAAAGCGAGTTCATCAAATCCAAACCCAACTGAAAACTTTAAAGCAAAAGGCTACAACAGAAACACTCCAGAGTGTGCTCTTTGTTGTTGGCAGTGAGCCACTGATTGTTGCGGGAGGAGGGACTTTTTTTGAAGAAGCCAGTAGCTATCTGGGAGTTAAAAATATCGCTCGTCAAAGTCGGTTAAAATACCCCACTTATACTTTAGAACGTTTATTGCGTTCGCAGCCGGAGATTATTATCGAAATGACCATGGGAACAGAAAACCAAAACGCAACTCAAAAAGAAAGGCTCGCTTGGTGGCAGCAATTTGAAAGCCTGCCGGCGGTTAAAAATAAACGCGTGTTATTTTTTGATATCGAAAAAATGCGAGCAGCGCCTGATTTGCCACTTGCTTTGAAAGAGCTTTTTGAATTAATTCATCCAAAAAATTAAAAAAACTGCTTTAGCATTTGCCAAAGCAGTTCTTATAGTTGAGGAAAAGGAAAAAGGGCTCGTAGAAATAAAATTCTTTTTCCCGGTTTTAGTATCCCACGTAAACTGAAAGGCCTGGTTGGTTATAGTAGTAAGGGTAAACGTTATAGGTGCTCACTCCATAACCCGCGTGCCCACAACCATGAAAGTGACGATGGACTCTTCTAACATGGTGGTAATAAGGTTGATGGTACACATTGTGATGAGGGTGATAGCTATGATGGCGGTGCCCATGGTGGTGCTTATGACGTCGCCCGTGAGCTTCGGCAGTTCCTGTCATAGCTACTATAAAGCCTAACATTAAAAAAAAGCTCATTATTTTTTTCATAAAAAACTCCTATTTCAAATATGCTACACTTGTTGTTCTTTTGAGATTTTTTTCGTCTCTATTTAGTTTGACGCACAAATAAGAAAAAAGGTTACAAAAAAACAAAAAAAGTGTTTTCTGAGTTGAAATGATTGGTTTTTTTAGCTTAAATTAAAAATGTGTTTGAGTTATTATAAAAATTGATGGTAAATCTAAAAAAATTCCCTTATGATTTTACTATGAAGAAAAAAGTGGACAAACTGATCAAGCACCCTACTTTATTTTATGGGGTCTTATTCATTTGTTTCTGGAACTTTTTTCAGACCGCTTCTCATTCAGTGAAGGTTTATTCTAGTGAGAGTGCCTCAGTTGAGCTTAGTTTCGTTAATACAAATGTAGACTATGATTTAAACTCACAACCTTGCTCACAAGATTGTGATGACGAAAATTGCCCCTCACACCATTGTCACTTTGGTCATTGCCAAACTTTAGGTACCACAACTTTTCAGTTTCACTCTCCTAAATTTTCATTGTGGGCTTTATTTTTCGACAAATCAGAAATTTTTTTTTCAAGTCCCCAATCATTAAAGCGCCCTCCCAAAGCCTAATTTAAAGAAGCTATATTAATAGAACTGCTTTGCCTTTTTCAACTTCTCCTTTTTTAAAATAAATTTTTAAGAGGAAGGTTTTTCGTCTTTCCTCAAAAAAGAGTTTTTTATGAAAACATTTTTTTGCTCACTTGCTTTGAGCCTATTTGTGAGCTGTAGCTTGTTTCCTTTGGAGCTTGCAGCTCAAGAATCATGCCCGACTCCGGAAAATTCACGTGATATTATCCACTGTGTTTTAATCCGGCATCCAGAGCTTCAAAGTCAGAAATGGAATTTAGAAAAAATTCCCGCTCAAAAAAAACAAGCCGGGCAGCGCCCCAACCCTGCTTTGGATTTTGACATCGCAGTGGGCCCACACCAAACGCAAACCAGTATAGAAAGTGAACTTTTTTTCAGCTATCCTTTTGAGCTTGGT
>JAUHYS010000239.1 GCA_030426445.1 bacterium | reverse complement strand
GAAGAATAATTTTATAATATAGCTTAATCGTTATTTTTTGTAGCCACTTAGTTTTTACTAAGTGGCTTTTTTTATTCATCAAACCGCAAAGCCTCGGCAGGCTGCAATTTTTTTAAAGAATGAATTCCCCATAAACTGGCAAAAGCCCCAGTGGCCAAGGTTAAAATAAAACCTTGAAACAATAAGGGTAAGTTAAAATAAAATCCAATACTCCAACCAAAAAAGTAATAATGTACCACTTTGACAATTACCCAACAAAGCATCACGCCTGCACAGGCGCCCATAAAATAGCCCACCCAGGCTAAAAGCAATCCCTGAAAAAAACCATAGCGATAAATAGAGTTGGGTCCCATGCCTATCGCTTGCAATAAACCTACCTCGCGGCGTTTTTCCTCCATTAAAAGAGCCAAGGTGCTCAAGATTCCTAAAAAAGCGACAAACAATGCGACCACCCTTAAAGCCTGAGTCACCTGAAAAGTTTGATCAAAAATAGCCAACACTCTTTGATGGAGTTCCTGCTGAGAACTGACGCGAACCCCTTTGGGCATATTAGGCAAGCTCAATATTTTTTCTATCACCCCATCAGCATTTTGATAGCCTTTTAAATACAGAGCAAAAGCTTGATAGTTCGAAGATGCCTGAACCGCTTGCACAAATAAATGCTGATCAATATAGATCACGCCTTGTTCCGAACTATAATCATAGAGGATCGCCTTAATTTGAAACTGCCCTTTCCCCCAAGGGGTCTTGGCAACAAAAGTGTCATTGAGTTGAAGCTGATTTTTTTTGGCAAAAGATTCGGAAACCGCAGTCACAAAACTCTGAGTTTTGTTTTGTGGAAGAAAAGCTTCACTGAAGTCTTTCCGTTCACCAGACAAAATATTAAGATAACCTCTTTGCATTAATTGATTCAGTTGAATCACGGAAACGGTTTTGTTTTGGCCTTGAAATCCAATATCAAACGTTTTGAGTGTGTCGACCCAATCGACTTCTGGCCAAGCTTGAAACTGATTCAGAACTTCTTGAGAGAACAGCCCAGTAGGGCTGCGATCATTCCTTTCAAAGTCCACATAAATATCCCCGGGCACGGAATCCAGCAACCAATCCTCCAAAGACAAACGAAAAGAACTGACCATCATGCCAATGCCAATCCATAAAGCAATCGCCAATGCCAGAGCGGCTGTCACCATACTATAGCGGTAGGGGTTTTCTAAAATCTGCACATTGGCCATCAGCGCAGAGGGCTGCCGCCAACGACGAAACAAGCTTTTTAGCGGCCGCAAAAGTATTTGTAGTAAAAAAGGAGTTAAACTTAATAGAGATAATAAAACCGCAAAGGCCAGCAAAAAGGCCCAATTGGGTTGATCAAAGCTCACACATAAATAGGATAAAAGAGCAAGCCCGCACATCATTCCGCAAAGTCCCAGCAAGACAAAAGGGTGTTTGCGAATATGCCTTTCGTAAGAAAGTTTTCGCGTGGCCTCAACCGGTGAAACCGAACTGGCTTCCAATAAAGGAAACAAGGCTCCGACAAAAGAGGCCACGGTTCCCAGGGTTAATCCCGAAATCCAAGTTGTTTTTGAAAGACTTAAAACGCCCATCACACCGGATAGATAGTGTTGATGCACGGTTTCTAAAATCTGGTTAAAGATGAGACTCGCAACCAGCCAACCTAATACCACTCCAAGACAGGAGCTGAAAAGCCCCAAACCCAAAATTTCGATGAGAAAAATCGCCCAAACGCGAGGCCGGCTTGCCCCCAAAGCCCGTAGCACGGCCAGTTGACTGCGCCGATAAAGTAAAGAAATACTGGCTGCGTTATAGACAATGAAAACCGCAACAAAAATCGAAATCAATCCCAAAGAAAGCAAATTATGTTGAAAAGCACTGAGTAAAGCTTTGCCTTGATCAAACCTTTTTTCTTGAGAGACCAAACTCAAGGCAGGGGCAAATAGGGCTTCATTTTTTTCTTTCCATTCAGTGATGTTGGCAGTGCTTAATTTAATCTCAATTTGAGAGAATTGTCCCAGCATGCCTAATAATTCTTGAGCCGTCGCAATGTCCGTGAGCAGCGTCGGACTGGATTCCCACACACTGCCTTGGGCAGCATAAACTTCGTAAGGAAAACTCAAATTTTTCTCTGCATATTTTATTTGAAAAGCAGACTTTAAATCTGTACTGCAAGCTTTTAAAAAATTTTC
The DNA here is from genome assembly GCA_030426445.1 of bacterium. Classification (GTDB taxonomy): domain Bacteria; phylum UBA10199; class UBA10199; order DSSB01; family DSSB01; genus JACKPJ01. The sequence continues at coordinate 1,309 of JAUHYS010000239.1, read as the reverse complement.
CGGCACCAAAACCATGCCGGGTTCCAACATAAGATTAAAAACCTGCTCCCCAAGTTTTTTTTCTGTATCACTGAGTGAAGTGCTTTTTTTAGGAAAAAAAGCCGCGCGGCTAATCGGCTCAATGGCTAATAGCCGTGCTTTTTTTTGAGGGTTTTGTGGGCAAGTCACCGTCACTTCGATAATAGGGGTCGCTTCACTCACGCCTGGTAAATTTTTAACACGCACATAATCGGCGTCCGTCACTTTTCGGGTCTGAGCAACGAGAGTCAGATCGGATTGACCGCTCAGTTGTTCAATCGAATTTTTAAAAGAATAAAGAATACTTTGATTAGCGATTTGAATAGCAATAAATACGGCAATGCCTGAGGCCATTCCCAAGACGGTTAAAAGCACTTTAAGTGGACGCTGACGCAAGTAAGCTCCACTAATGAAACGGAGTAAAGTTAAGAAAGGCATGGCGTCACAAACCTTCCATCTTGCATGTGTAAAACTTGATCACTGATCGCAGCCAAGCGAGGGTCATGCGTCACCATAAAAACAGTGGTCTTGAGTTCCCGTTGCGCATAACGCATTAATTGAATGACTGACTGACCGCTTTTTTGATCTAAACTACCCGTGGGTTCATCTGCTAATAGCAATTTTGGTTTGGCTAGCAAAGCCCGACAAAAGGCAATGCGCTGGCGCTCTCCCCCAGAAAGGTCATGCACTTGGCGCTTTAATAAGGGTCTCATTTCTAATTGATCCAATAATTGGGTAATTTCTTTTTTACTTTGAGTATAGTTTTGTTTTTTTAACATGAGAGGAATCAGTAAATTCTCCTCGACACTGAGAGCAGAAAACAAATTAAAAAATTGAAATACAATGCCGATTTGATCGCGTCGATATTCAGCAAGTGATTTTGCATTGTAGCGCGTAATTTCTTGCCCTTCAAAAAAGATTTCTCCCGAACTGGGTCGGTCGAGCCCTGCTATTAAGTGTAAGAGTGTGCTCTTACCACAACCAGATGATCCCAATAGAGTGTTCCAAGTTCCTTTTTTGATTTCTAAGTCAATTCCATGAAGCACATTGACTTTTAGCAAGGAGGGTTCATAGGACTTTTTAAGATTAGAGACTTTTAATAGGTTGTTCATAATTTTTACTGAATATAAAAATTTTTTATTATTCAAACGCCCCCTGACCCCCTCTTCGTCTCAAGAGGGGGGACATCCAAATGAGCATTCTTTAATGAGAAACACTTAAGTAGTTTGAACAAGCTTATGAGTAGAATTCTTTTATTCATTTTGTAACGTTGTCCCCCCTCTTGAGACGA
>JAUHYS010000238.1 GCA_030426445.1 bacterium | reverse complement strand
CAGCTCGAAAAAACCGCCAACGAAATTGCATCGGTTGTCGAAAAAATTCCTGGAGCTACTGGGGTCTACGCGGATCGGATCTCTGGAAAACCCTATATTGAGTTCAAAGTCGATCGATTGGCCGCATCTCGCTTCGGCATCAATGTAGGGACGGTCAATCAGGTTTTGCAAACCGCGGTTGGAGGCATGCCCATTGGACAAATCTTCGATGGACGGGAGCGCTATCCAATCCGTGTGCGTTACAAAAAAGAGTTTCGCGACAGAGTCGATCGGTTGAAGTCTGTTTTAGTACCAAGTCCACTTGGTCAACACATTCCTTTGGAGCAACTTGCCGAAATAAAGGTAGTCACTGGCCCCGCTTCTATTCAGTCAGAAAACGGGCGACTTAGAAGCCTTGTGCTTCTCAATGTCCAGGGAAGAGACACCATTGGCTTTGTCAACGAAGCGAGAAAGGCAGTACAAGAAAAAATTCAGTTGCCAAAAGGTTATTCGATCGCTTGGGCGGGCCAATATGAAAATCAAAACCGAGCTAACAATCGACTGCTAATGCTTATCCCTTTAGCCCTATTTATAAATATGATTATTATCTTTTTAGCAACGAAAAACTGGTTCCAGAGTCTCGTTGTTTTTAGTGCCGTTCCAATTGCCTTTTCTGGTGGACTCATCCTATTGTGGATTGGAGGGTTTAATACCTCCGTGGCCGTTTGGGTTGGATTTATCGCACTTTTCGGTATTTCGGTCGATGATGGAATAGTCATGATGACTTATCTCAAAGAAGAATTTAAAAAACTAAAACCAAAGAATGTAACAGAACTCAACTCAGTCGTTATCAATGCAGGAAAAAGAAGGATCAGACCCCTCGTAATGACGACTACAACTACAGTTATGGCGTTAATGCCGGTGATGTGGTCAACTTCAAATGGCAGTGAAGTAATGAAACCTATGGCCATTCCCACACTCGGTGGGATGTTAGTGGCATCCATCAGTCTTTTTGTAGTGCCTGTGGTGTTTTCATTTTTAGAAGAATATAAATTAAAAAAGGAGAATAAAATATGAAAAACTTATCCCTACTTATTGCTTGTTTGCTTTTGGGCTTTACTGGTTTCGCTAAAGATCGGAAGGCGGTTTCGGAGAGTCTTAAAGGAGAACTCATTGAAGTTCTCAAAAAAAATGAACAGTTACATCAAGCTTTTTTCGATTATGAAGAACAAAAATCAAAAATACCTAAAATCGCAAATCAGTTACGAAACTCGATCGAAAAAATATCAGACCCGGAAATTAAAAACCTCCTAAATTTTTCTCAAGAAAAATTGAAAGAAATGACAGCGGACTCCTCAAAGTCCGAAAACAACCAGCGGTACCACCTCGTTTCAATGGCTTTAATACATATTCTGGACAGCTATAATCTAGGCAGCTCCTATAACGCTTATTCATGTCCCATGGTAAAAAAGAAATGGATACAGAACTCAAAGAAAATGGCTAAGGTCCATAACCCTTACGCTCCAGAAATGCCCCATTGCGGCTCACAAGACTCTAAGTATTAAAATCTATATAGAGTTTAGAACTGGGTAAAGGCATCCTTGAAATAGACTCTGGAAGAGTATTTTCTCCAGAGTCCTACTCCTGTGTTGACCCGCTCTACCCTTTTGTTTCTGTATTCTCTTTTTTCTCTAAGACTTTGACCTTGCAGTCCGCTCCCAGAGAAAGGGAGTAAACAAAGTGATCGACATTGCCTTCACGAAGGACCGAGACTTGATATTTATTGGTAGCGAGCATCTTAACTTGCCCTATACCACCATTATCTAAAAATTTATAGTTTTCACTTAAATCATGTAAAATGGCTTCGATGTGCATTTTTGATTGATGCAAATTAGACTTTGGCGAACAGGCCTTTGCCGACTGAATTCCCACCACTGAACCAATAGTAACTACAAAAACCCAACCAACTATTAAAAAAAATACCGTGCGCAAACACATACCTTTTCTCCTCAAGGCTTTTTATAACCATTCTTTAACGAAAAACCTTTTTACTCACATTAGCGAACCATTGTTTTCATTTCAACAGATATGCTAATATCCTTATTTGAAATAAGTAATCATTTAAACAAGATAATATTACCCTCTTAAATACTTATCTTACCATTAAAGTATTAATTGGTTCAGGGAGATTCAATTGACACGATTTTTGTATTTTGGCCTCGCCTATTATATTATCACCTTCACTTTGTCCAATTGCACCGAAAAACCTAATGATAATTCACTAGCAAAAATTAAATCGCAAAAGGTGATCAAAGTGGGTACCACCGGAGACTACAAACCCTTTACCTATAAAGGCTCCGAGGATAGCGAATATATCGGAATCGATATTGACCTCATGAGGCTTCTAGCTAAAAAACTTGGGGTCGAGCTTCAGATTGTTGAGACATCATGGCCCAGCCTCATGGAAGACTTTAATTCTAAAAAGTTTGATATCGCTCTTAGCGGAATCACACAAACCAAAGAACGAGAACTCCTCGCTGATTTTTCGGTCCCCTATTTTCAAGGTGGAAAAATCCCCTTTGGTCGCTGCAAAGACAGCAAAAAATTCTCGAACATGGAGAACTTAGATCACCCCTCGGTAAAGTTTATTGTCAATCCAGGTGGTACTAACGAGTCTTTCACCAGACAGTTCGTAAAAAAGGCGAAAATCATTGTCCATCGTGATAATAAGTCCGTCTTTGATGAAATCATATCTGGAAATGCCGACGCCATGATTTCTGACGCTATCGAAGTGGATGTCTTAACCAAAAAGCACAAAGGTGTTCTATGCAAATTTAGTGACCAACCCTTCGCTGACTCAGTCCATAACATCGCAATCCTGCTTCCAAAAAGCAAAGAGCTAAAACGTATTGTCGATAATTGGCTGCGAGATTTAAAGAGAACTGGGGACCTTAAAAGTATTCTATCTAAGAACACTGACCATTTCAGTAAGTAAGCCCACAAAATTTCTGCCACATGTGTTTTTCCATATCTCTAGTTGAAGTTTACAACAACTTGATTTCTACTATGACAAATCTCATTTTATCCTGAACTAGATTTAAGAACCGACCAAAAGAGGAAAAGTAGAATTATGTCTGTTTGGAAACTCGATCGATATCTTAGGCTTTCACTCCTACCAATCGCCATCTCAGTTGTTGCTCTGATAAGCCACCAAGGGCTCGGACAATCCAAAAACTCAAACAAGGAAACATCAATGAAAATCACAGCTGTAAGCATTTCAGGATCTAACGCCTCAATGGGGCCCCACGAAGTCAAAAGTGAAAAAACAACGGATGTTACGAAACATCCAAAAGAATTGGACGATCTACTTGATAATACGAAAATCAATGGTGTTGTGACATTGCGGGAACTCCTACAAATTCACATTGATGATAACAAAGAAGAAATGCAAAAAGTGAGAGACGCTCACAAAATTGACAATATGAGGCTATCTGTCGGCGGAAGAGTTTACAGTTTCAACGTCTATTTCAAGGATCACTCC
>JAUHYS010000237.1 GCA_030426445.1 bacterium | reverse complement strand
ATACTTCGAATACTGTTCAATCCAATTCATCAAAACTTAAGTCTTCGGATATTTATGATCCATCAGTAACATAAGTTCATCAGTATCGTCTTCCCATTAAACGGAGAAATGATTAAAGAGGAATTTATTGTGGTATCACCAAAAAATGAATGTGTAAAAAGATTCATTCCGTACTACTACTTCTATAAGACTTTTGACATTGGTTATTACAGGCAGTTCTACTATTATCCTCATTATCGTATTGGTTTAACAGTACAAAAAGATAGCTATGTGATATGGGATGATACGACCAGAATCACGAAACCAGAAAAAGGAAAAACCACCGTTTTGCTCACCAAAAACATTAAGTCGAGGAGAATTGCGGTTGATTATGGGATAGTCAATAGAATATGTATTGCGCTTGAACCTTTGGGTATTAATCAATTTATAGAGGCTAATCTGAATTCGATAACCACAGGAAGTCTCTCTTATTTTGATTCTTTGGGTGAAGAGTTCCTGGAGGTTTGCGAAGTGGTATTTAACACGCCAAATGTCGACCTGAAAATTTCCCACCTGGATGCTTTTTTCTTGCGGAAATATACCCCCTTTAATGACATACGAGTTATTCAGGCCGTTGAATTGCTGCTGGATAATTCCGAGAATTTATCCATCCAGAAATTGGCAGAACGAGTATGTGTCAGCAGAAAAACACTGAATCGCCTTTTTCAAAAGCACCTGTGTTGTTCACCCCAAACCTTGAAGGAAAACATAAAATTCCGTAAAGCATTTAATCAATATAAAAATCAGGAGGTCGTTAAAAGCTTAACGCATCTCGCTTATGATAATCAATATTATGATCAGTCAGAATTCATCAATCATGTAAAAAAGCTTACAGGCTTACCTCCCAAATCACTTTTTTCCAACACAAAGCGCATTGGACCTTTCGACATTTACTGGACCATCAAGGATCGAAGATTGTCCCAAATAACCAATTAGCCCTCTCTGTACATCTTTAATTTTGATCCATTCCTGGGAATGTTTAAGAACAAGCTTGAATCAAACAAGCACAACCAAAATGATGATGGGAATAATTTGAGAAAATAATTTTCCCAAAACCAGAAATCAGGAGTACCTAAAACCAATTTTAGTAAAAAGACCTTTGTTGCCATAAAACCCATCAGCTATGAGCCTTCACATTGATAGTTTGACAAAAACATATCCCAAGGGGGTCAAGGCAATGGATAATATTTCATTGCAAATTGATACAGGAATGTTTGGCCTCCTGGGTCCCAACGGAGCGGGAAAATCTTCTCTAATGAGAACTCTTGCCACATTGCAACTACCCGATTCCGGCACTATCCATTTTAATGGGTTAAATGTGCTCAAAAACCCTATGGAATTAAGAAAACAGTTAGGGTATCTTCCGCAAGAATTCGGAGTATATCCAAAGCTATCGGCACGAAAATTATTGGATTACTTTGCTCTTTTAAAAGGCATTTCATCCAAAACCGTGGCTTGAGATGAAAGCCATGCCTTTGCACGAGCAGTAATGGCCGTATTCCAAAGAAACACAAAAGTCTGCATTAAGAAACCTGGCTTCTCAATCGTATTTGGATTTTGAAGCATCCCCAGCTTCTTGCAGCACCAAATCTTAACAAAATAGACCGCCAAACCTAAAATATAGACGCCAAAAAATAGGGCGCAAATGGGATAGATAAAAAAACTGTCTTGAAAAGACTTTTCAGACCTTAGTTTTAACTCGTCCACTGTCGCACTCATTCTGTGCACCTCTTTCTTGCTATTAATCGCCCTATGCCTCGCTCAAGAGACCAAAAAAAGACAACAATTGCAGCAAGCCACGCCCAAGTCAAAAGCCCATATGATTTAAACAAATAGTCCATGGTTTCTTTAGAGATTTTTAGAAGCAAAAACGACCAAACCAGTGAAGCAGCACAGGCAATCAACAAGAATAAATTAAAATTCTTTTTCAAATATCCGGCAGCCGTATAGGTCACAAATCTAAATCCAGGAATGAACCTGGCGAAGAAAATAAAACTATAAGGCATTTTTTTCGAATAATGATTAAGCTTTTTACGAATCAAGCCTCGACGTATCGCCACTCCAAGTAGATAGAGCAGAATATCTCCAAAAAAAATGCCAAGCGTCAGTGCGAAAAAACCCTCTATAAAAGATATTTTTCCCAGACTCACCAGACTTCCAGCCAAAACAGTGGTTGGGTCTTCTAAAAGAAAAGATAGAAAAACGATCAATAGCATTTGAAGCAGAACCGGCTCTGGCCATAAACTCAAAATATTTTCGAACATGTGATCCACTAAAAATTTATTTCCCCATTCTATTCTGGCGGTTTGACGCTCGCCTCAGGAAGCTAAAAAATTGCATTCTGCTTAAAAAGCGAAGATGCGACGCAATAAAACGAACCCCCGGTTCGCTGAAGCGGAGCAGCATTGTCGCCCTGGACGTGCCTAAAAAAACACTCAAAAAAACAGCCTTTCAACCTTCCTACTCTACGATCTCCATAGTTCAGAACCCTAAGCACTCTCAATCCAACAATATTCTGTACTCGAGTACATATCCACAGCCTTTATATAGAGATTATTTAGTAATAAAATCAATAATCTAAAGACTATCACTGGAATTTTAAAGCTTGTTTGCTAGTTTATAACAAGCCATTAAGGGCTGGGAATTGGGCAGGATGCAAACAGTGCAAAAATCGAAATTAAAACCTAAGCCAAAAGGCTTAACCCAAGTTCTTGTTGTAGAAGATGAAAATCAGTTACTCGAAATGATTTTAAAGTTTCTAGGCAACGAGAACTTTGAAGCCGAGGGAGCAAGCTCTTTTGAGACAGCCATCGAAATGGCAAAGAGCAAATATTGGGATGTGATTGTTATCGATATTGGTTTAGGCAACCGAGCAAAGGGCGGCATTGAGCTTATTGAGCAAATTAACAACCTCTCTATCCCCATCATTCTTGCCTCAGGAATGTCTGAGAAAGATTTATTCGTAAAAGCCATTAATTTGGATGTAGATTCCTTTTTAGAAAAACCCTATCAGCTCTCGGACCTCAAAGAAGCAATTTTAAAAACCAAAGATAAACCCAAAAAACTAGATCGACGCCTGACAGAGTTTTTTCAGAAATATGAATTGTCATCAAGAGAACGCCAAGTTCTTCAACTAGCTGTCGAGGGAATTTCAAACTTAGAAATTTCTAAAAAACTTGAAACAACTGAAAGAACAATCAAAGCGCATTTCTCAAATATTTTTCGAAAATCTGATTCTCTCAATCGATCAGAGCTATTCAGCAAACTCCTGAATTGATTCAGCGCGCCATCTCTTGCGCGCTCCTGTACTTAAGATCTAAAGAACTATAACGAGAAGCTTTTGTTTTGTATATACTGTTGATATGAGAGCGTTTTTTAGAAGAACAAAAATTCTCAGCAACTTAAAAGTACAAAGCCAACTCGGCTTGGTCTTTGCCTTTTGGTCTATCGCCCTTGTAATTGTTCTCTCGGGCCTATTTTTTATTAACTACTCTCAAATCTCTTCTGGAACAGATGGAATGCTTATTCATGATGGACTTCTCACTCGAAGTCTTTT
>JAUHYS010000236.1 GCA_030426445.1 bacterium | reverse complement strand
ACAAAACTAGATCACAGCCTAAATTAGAGGCTTCTTTAATAGCCTTTTTACAAATTTTAATGGGATTGTCGTTAGGATGGGTATCGTAACAAGGCATGTCCAAACGCTGGGCCAAGGTTTTAAGCTGTTCAATCGCAGCAGGGCGGTACACGTCTGCTGGCACTAAATAGGGAAAGCGTTTTTTTTCTTTATGAAAATAATTCGCCAACTTAGCGGTGGTCGTAGTCTTACCCGAACCCTGTAAACCCGCCATCATCAAAACCAAGGGCGGTTTAGCAGCCAGAGAAATTTCTTCGCTCTGCCCCATAAGTTTAACGAGTTCATCATGAAAAATTTTGATGAATTGTTTTTCGGGAGTGAGACTTTTATGAACTTCTGCTCCAAGAGCACTTGCTTTGACTTGCTCACAAAAAGCTTTAACGACCTTAAAATTAACGTCAGCTTCTAAAAGATTGAGTCGGATCTGACGGAGAGATTCTTCAATGGCCTGTTCATTAACTTTACCTCGGCCTTTCAGTTTATCGATGACTTGGTTAAATTTTTCGCTGAGCTGTTGAAACATGCCATTGCGCTAACTTATTTTGTTTTGGGTATCAATAGATTTATAACTTCGATGACTTGCTAAATGATTTTTCTTACTATTTTTATATCGATATTCAAGAAATTTTATGAAAAGTTTTAAAGGAACAAAGTAACCTATTTTAGGGCTACACTGACTCTAAAAGTAAAGCATATTGGAACAGAGCATGAAAACTTCTACCAAAACAAAAAAAAAGATTATAATTTTATATAAAATCAACTCGACTATTTTTAAATTTTTTATATCTTGCCTTCTTTTTCTTCCACTTTTTTTATTTAGACGTCACCTGAAATTCTTGAGTTTTCTCTATGATGATTGGATATTTATATTCGTAACAATCTATTTACCTTTTCTAGTAGTAGCTGTAAGTTTGGTTTTACTATTTTATAGAAATTTTTTACCGAACAAGACACGCAGGATCATCGCTATACTTATTTTCAGCTTGATAGTACTTACCACTTCGTTCATTTATTTACGACGTACCTTATGGGTTTTCCCTTAAGAATTTGATGTCTCACAGCTTTTAGCACATTTTCAAAGAAACACACAATAAGGGACGGTCATGACTCAATGAGTTAATTGAATATCATTGAAGCATAAAAATTTACTAACACATTAAGTCATGACCGCCCCTTAGTTTTTGTAGTATTGCAACTCGCAACGTAAAGGACTTTTGCGATCTTAAAATGAAGATAATCAACCCGTGGGATAAGGCGAAAAACTCTTAACTCAGCTGAGTCCAAAATAAGAAGTTTTTCTTCTTTAAAAAAGCCACCACAAAACCCAAGACTAATAAAACCCAAAAACTATTTTGACCTATCATCACAAAAATATTCAGTAGAACCAGCAAAGATATTATTGCCGTGCGTTGACTCCAGTTCAATCGTTTCCAAAAAGTTAAACTGGCGCCTAATACAAAAACAAAGAGCCCTAATAAAATATCGAACAATAATGACAGCAAACGATGGGCGTAAACAAAACGTATTTCCAAGGGTTGGTTAGAGTGAATATAAAAGGCATTGGAAACTATTTGAGTGCCTTTTTTAGGCAAATCAATCTTCAAGGGTAATGTCCCTGAAAAATTTTTACTTTCTCTATCTTGATACATATGTGCTTGATTTGGTGAAGAATAAATCGCAAAATGTGATTCGTACTTTGCATCATCGGGTTTATATTTATCAATCACCTGATTATAAGTTCGGAAACCTCCTCCTAAATTATTTTCTGGACCGTCTTCCTCTGTTTTCTCCCCTCTTTTGTACCAAGAAACATAGCCTTGCGTTTGGACATTTTTAAAATCTCCCCAAGGCTGAGAAAAGGAAAAATCTTCGGGAACAAAAAATTGGGAAGTCACTAAAGAAACCGGGATATCCATTTTTGGAAAAGTGAGATGTGTCCACCCCCCTACCGCATTGAGATAAGTCTCTGCGTACTCGAAAACAATTTCTAAAACAAAGGGCTGACTGGGCTGCCGTTTGAGCGGCAAAAGAATTTCGCCTTTTTCACCACGCGTCGGTTTAATGGACTGATTATCTAAATAAGCACTTAAAAGTTTTACGCCCGAAGGTAAACCCAAATGTAAAAATTGCTTACGGCTGTTTCGCAAAAATATCTTAGCTTCTGCTTGAACATGGCCTTCGGGAGAAAGCACATAAGTATAATCCACCCGGTCTGCAATCGCAGGGTCTAACGCTAGGTTTTTATGTTTATGCAGTGAAAAACTCGCCTGAAAAGGCTGTTCTACATAGCGCAAGGCATATACCAAGGGGCTTTGGGCATCTTCTGAAATAATTTTGGGAAGCTCACGAATATCGATCATCCGAGCACTTTTTAACTTTTTTAAGTGCATCTCGGTACTGGCTTGAGTCTCGATACCGACAAAACCAATATTGCGCGCGACTTCAAGAACTTCAAGGTTAGGTAGGGTAAATTGCTTTTGTTCTTTTTTTAGTAGCACCTCGTATTTTACCGATAAGTCATAGCGCTGACTTGCTGGATAAAGGACGCGCGCTCGATAAGCTGTCACTCCGTCTTTTGTGCTAACTTTTTTCCAATCTTCCAAATCTTCTCCGATAATTTCATGAACAATAACCGACTCAGGTAAACGAATCGAAAACTCTCTGACTTGATCATTGAGTATTTCATAACGGATGCTTGAATAAAAAGTCGCGACATTATTTTCTAAAGAAACTAAGGTGTAGGTATTGGCATAACGTTTTTTAACACCCTGATTGTGACTATTATCAATATCCTCTCGCTTAAAAGTCGCCAGTTCGACTTTAAGCAACTCATCATTATTTAATACCGCTTTTAGATTTTCACCCGTTTGATCTTGCCAAACCGCTCCAAATACAGTCGAAGATTCTACTTGCGTGCCTGTTGCTAAATCCAAAGAAGCGCCTTTTAAAAATTCGGCTTCTAGTGACAACTCCCAAACTCCACCTCTTTCTTTTAAAGGCAGCATCACCTCGAGTTCTAAATTTTGTTGGGTCGCTTGCGCAGCTCGCGTCTCAAAATAAACCTCAGAATTATCAAAATTAAGCAGTAAATCTTGGCCGCCTAATTTAGCTTCTGAAATGGATACGGATTCCTCAAATAATGGAACTTGAATGTAGCTCTTGGCCAAAACCTTAAGTGGTACAACTATCTTAAGATAGGCTCGCTTTTCTATAATCTTGCCACTAATTTCAGCGTTCCCAAAAACATAATCCCTATCCAAACGACGATTTTTTTCTTTTTCCAACAATTCCTTTTTTTGAAACAAACTTTGAATGAGGTCCCAATCCATTTTCACCTGAGCAGAAGGGGAGATGAAGCCATCTCCCTCCTCGGGACCTGCAAAGAGATTTTTTTCAAAACCCAACACAAGCGTTGTTGTAAAAAGTAAAAGTAAAACAGAAGTAACAGCCGCTTTGGTATTTTTCATAGACCTTACACGATCCATCATCCAAGGGAGTAAACGAAATGCAAAACAGAAAAAAACAATAACACTAAGATGAGTGAGTACAATCAACCAAGAAACCC
>JAUHYS010000235.1 GCA_030426445.1 bacterium | reverse complement strand
GAGATTTGTATGCCCATCCTCAGCAAGTCGAGCTTTCAACAGCGTATCAGGAACAAACTCATATTTCGCAAATGTAAAGTGCTTCTCAACTGCTCGAATCAATGCAATCGAAAAACTGTCCACCTCCAATTGCGTGCTTTCGACCCGGGATCTTAATTTAGCCGCTTGTCTAGCGGACGATGCACGATCTTCCGCATCTCGCAAATACCTGAGCTTTTCTGAGGCAGTCGGAATTACGAAGATCACGGTGCCTTCACTCAATTGCTCGATTACGCTGGAATGAGACTGCCCAAAAACAGAAAGGGAAGTAAAAGTAAAACGAAGACAGCAACAAGCGTCCCTTGAAATAACACACTGATAATTTGCCCTAAACAACCTAAAGAAACCGAATCCTCCTCGGTCCTGAGGGTTAAGGCACGATTCATCGCAAAAAGAAAAAGTGCATTGAACATCACAGCACTTAAAAAAATAAAGGCAATCAAAGGCACTTGAAATAGTGTCAAACTATCGAGGAAAGATCTCCAAAATATTTGCATTTAAATGAACCCTTTCCCCTATAATAAAGGACCTGTTGGAAAATGGCTTTTTGAAATGGCGCTTAATGAAATTTTTATTGCGCAAGCGTTCGTGTCCCATGTTTTTTATTAAAAAGTCTCTCTACTGAAGGTCTCATTAAAACAATGAAACTAAAAACTCCTAAGGTAGTCGTAAAGACATTCATCCCAACAATAAAAACAGTGGCAACCACAATACAAAAAACTCTTGATTTTCTTTTTTGTAAAAAACTCCCTGTCATTATGGCTAAAAAAGCAATTAATAAGATAAAAAACATAAATATTAAACCAAAACCGGTAAAGAAAAAACCCATAAACTCAGGTGGTGGGTCATGAAGATCTTGAGTCATCGGAACGACTAAAAAAATAATTCCAGCTACAATATAGATAGCTGGAAAAAGAGCAAACAAAGCCATCATACCGCCAATGATATAATGAAAAATAGCGAGCAGTCTTAAATGGTCCAAATCTTTTTGTAATTGAAGCTGTTGCAACTCGTTCATTTTGATTATTCCTTTAACTGTCGTATATGGACCCGATCGATGGACAAGAGAAAAAGAGAGACTAAAGTAAACTAGTTTTAACTATTTGTAAGTGTTTTTAATGTCTAAAATGCCTCATACCAGTAAAAACCATCGCCATCTGATGCTCATCCGCAGCGGCAATCACTTCTTCGTCGCGAATCGACCCCCCAGGTTGAATCACCGCCTTAATTCCATGCTGGGCTGCTAAATCAATATTATCGCGAAAGGGAAAAAAAGCATCGGAAGCCATCACACAATTGTTGAGATCAGCCTGTGCTTTTTCTGCTGCAAGCTTGACGGAATCCACACGACTCATCTGCCCTGCCCCAATACCCACACTACGGTCCTTGCTGCTATAAACAATGGCATTGCTTTTAACATGTTTGCAAACCCTCCAAGCAAAATCCAAGGCTTCAATTTCCTCCGCGCTGGGCTTCCGTTTTGTTACCACCTTAGCATCCGCTGCCGCAAGTATCTGCGTATCGCGGTCTTGTACTAGCAAACCACCCACGACTTTTTTCATATCCCATCCGCTAATTTCGTAGCGACGAATAGGTAGCGTTTTTAAAAGCCGAAGATTTTTCTTTTGTCGCAAAAGCTCTAAAGCCTTGTCTTCGAAATCGGGGGCAATGATTGCCTCAAAAAAAACTGGGTGAATCGCTTCTGCTGCGGCGAGGCTCACTGCACGGTTAAAAGCAATAATTCCACCAAAGGCACTGGTCGAATCACAGGCCATGGCCTTATTAAAGGCATCCGCAATATCTTGATCCGTGGTAGCCACCCCACAAGGGTTATTGTGTTTGACAATAACACAGCAGGCCTTTTCAAACTCCTTCACCGTTTCTAAAGCCGCGTCCAAATCCAAAAAATTATTATAAGAAAGATGCTTACCGTGCAATTGCCGAGCGTTGCCAATGCAAGGTTCGTCATGCCAGCCTTCGGAATAATAAGCCGCCTGCTGATGCGGGTTTTCGCCATAGCGCAGGTCAAAGATTTTTTGATAGGGAACCGTAAAGGTCTTCGCAAATTTTTGCCGAACGGGCTTTTCTTTGACTTCGGTAATCGAGTTTAAATAATTGCTGATCGCAGCATCATACGCGGCTGTTTGGGCAAAGGCTTTGGCCGCAAATTCAAAATGATATTTTGTAGGAAGCTGCATCTCGTGATTATTGAGCTCAAACATGACTTTGTCATAGTCTGCAGGGTCCACCACCACAGCCACATGCTGATAATTTTTTGCCGCCGCCCGTACCATGGTAGGCCCACCAATGTCGATGTTTTCGATGGCCTCCGCTAGACTAACATCTGCTTTGGCAATGGTCTTTTCAAAGGGATATAAATTGACCACCACTAAATCGATATTTTGAATTTGATGCTCAGTCATGGCCGTCTGGTGTTCTTGCTTGTCGCGCAAATTAAGGATGCCAGCATGAATTTTTGGATGAAGCGTCTTGACTCGGCCTCCCATCATTTCCGGAAACTGGGTATAGTCTTCGATTGGAGTCACGGGAACCCCTGCCAAGCTCAAGGCCTTTTGAGTCCCCCCCGTAGAAAGAATTTCGACCCCATTGTTGTTAAGAAATTTTGCCAGTTCGACAATACCGGTTTTGTCAAAGACACTGAGTAATGCGCGTTTTATTTTTGCCATCGTTATTTTTCCTGTAAATCGCTATTTTTCCAATAAAATAATGTTGTTTTGTTACCCCTAACTCGCTTGTTTTGTCATCCCCTCGAAGGCGGGGATGACAATCGTAGCTGATACCTTCCTCACAAAAAACAAACATTTCTTTCAAAAAATTTCCATTCTAATGGAATTAATGGAAATTTTTCTTATTTAATATCAAAGAGTAAAACTGGATTATGCTTGTTTTTTATGCAAATTATTGAGACAGTAACAAGCCTGCACCACCCACTAAACTTTTAATATCCTCATCCGTAAACCTTAAACCCGCTCCCAAAAACCAATCAAAACCTTGGTTTTTGCTTAGCAGATCATCGGCTCCGCCCACCAGATACAGGGAATCCGTAATATTAAGTTGTGTAGTGGCTTTAACGTTGACTCCATCATTGCCTCCAAAATCATAAACATCCATTTTAAGGGCCGCTGGGCCTTTCGCATAATCCACCCCAAAGCCCCCAGTGGATTCGATGAGCCCCCCTCGCACCGTAAAATCCTTAAACTGTTTGGCAATCTGTGCAGAAAAACGCAATTCTTTAAATTCGGATTCAGTCAGTTCTATCACATTGGGTTGACCATTGACATCAATTTCAAAGGTACGTTCGCGCGTTGTCGCCGGAGGATTGGGGTTATAAACCACATCAAATTGAAAATAACGGTCCGGACGCGGCTGCAACTTAAGCGTCATATAATTTTTAGCCGCTTTGGAATTACCCAAATATTCAAATCGGTAACCGATCTCGGTTTGCAAACGGTGAACCTGACCCGTAAGTTCTCCAATTTGATCTAAAATCTCATTGGTCTTTTGAACGGTGGAATCGTCATTGAGCAATTGTCCAATGGTGCCCT
>JAUHYS010000234.1 GCA_030426445.1 bacterium | reverse complement strand
ATTATCCCAAGTACTGGGCTCGGGCTTTTTGTTTTGTTCAATTTTTTGCAGATTTGTTACCGGAGAAGTTTCTTGTTTAAAAACAGGAGGCGCAGGACTGAAGTCTGGCTTTTCAGCGGGTGTGAATGCTTGCTGTTCTTGTGTGGACATTGCATCAGTAGAATAGAAATTTTGTAAAGCTCCCTGTATCAGCGAAGTTGAACTGGCTTCAGTCATGATTTCCTCCTGACTATTCAGATATGCAGTTTATATGCCAAAGAAAATCCAAAACTTAAAGCACCTTTTTAGCTGATTTTTAAAGAGTTTTTGGGAGAGTCAAAAGGAAATACTATTTTTTAAGAAAGGAAACGTTCGATTTTCGGATGGTGCAGTTCGGAAACTGATCCTTCTGGAGTTTCTTTTATATATCTGTATTATTGACCTAAGAAAATGCAATCATGAAGCACTGTCAATAGAACGGAGTAAAGCGTCTATTGCACCCTTTAATAAACGAGCTATTTCTGGGTTTGCTGCAATTTCGTTGGCGTCGAGATTTTTATCAATAAACGGGAGAGTAATGGAGGCTTCCTCCACAATGCGTCCTAGCATTACCGAAATCGTTTCTTTAAGTGAAGCCTGAGCAAAAGTCGAACGTGCGGATGTGTTAAACAAAGCAATCGGCTTTTCGACTAATTCGCCACTGCCTACTATCCAATCTAAAGCATTCTTGAGTGTGCCTGGGACACCATGGGCATATTCCGGACTTGAGATGATCACAGCATGAGAATTTTTTAATTGATTACGAAAGTCGAGCACTGCTGATATATTGAAGTCATCCAGACCAGGGTTAAAATGTGGCAGCTCACCCAGGTTTTGGTAGAGGTTAATCTTGACTTCTTTTGGAGCTAACAAAGCCGCAGCTTGTAATAACCTGGCATTAGATGATGATGCTCGTAGGCTTCCGGAAATTGCGAGGATTTGGATGTTTGGAGTTTTTTGATTTTGAAAAGTAGTCATTTTTAATTGTTTTCTTTTTTTCACTTTCCTTCTTCAAAGTCTTCTACGGGCCACAAGACTCTCCAAATGGTAGAACGCTACAGCCATCAAAACGGAGCACGCATCCAAGTTGCAAAGGAAAAACTAGATCAACGCTACCGGCAGCAGATTTCTTAAGTTTATCTCTTTTCTTTCATATTTAATAAATACGCTGAAACTTGACAAATTTGTTTAGTTTTAGCATATAATATTAAACGCTAAAGATGTACAAAAATGTCTGGTTTTAGCATATTAATATGGAAATTTCAGAATTCATTTCAATATACCCAATATTTACGTTTGAGCAATTCAAACAAAATTGTTTTCCAAACGCAAATCCGGATACTATTTACAGGGCACTTAATCGGCTTCAAAAAAGAAATAAGACCCGAATATTAAAAAAAAGTTTATATCAATCCCGACCACCAGGTGTCAGTGGATTTCCTCCACCCTCTCCCATCTTGGTGGCAAGCCAATTAACAAAAGATGCTGTTTTATCACATCAAAGTGCATTTGATGCTTTAGGTTTCTCACACTCTGAGTTCTTTGGTCGAGCAACTTTTTTTACAAACAGTAAACGCCACGAAATCAAAATTGAAGGAGTGACTTACAAGCCACTTATCCATCCAAAAGCTCTGAGAGAAGCAGGAAAAGTAAATGAAGGAGTTATTGAGCAAACAATAGGGAGTTTAATTGTTCGCTCTACAACTAGAGAAAGAACACTAGTTGACGGAATTCAAAGCTTAAAATGGGCCGGAGGCTGGGAAGAATACTGCCATTGCGTTGATAAGATACCTTCATTTGACTGGAAAAAAGTTTGGACCTACTCTAAGCTTTTAAACAAAACGGCTCTATTCAATCGGCTCGGTTTTTTTTTAGAGGAAAATCAAGAACGACTTTTTGTTCCATCAGATTTAATCACTCAGATTCATAAAAATATTTCAGATACAGAAATTATATTGGAAAAAGGTCTTCGAAAAGGATTTCAAAAAAATAAAAAGTGGAAAGTATTAATACCAGAGGGTGCAATCATAAAACTTAAAGAATTATCATGATTATTACAGAAAACAAAATTAAAAAATTTCCAATAAAACAAACTTTTTAAAGGAAACCATCGAAAAGGTAATCCGGCTGACTGAGATCCTAAACGAACTTAAAAACCATCACTACCTTTCATCAAAACTAATCCTAAAAGGTGGTACAGCGATACAATTATTTTATATAGAGGGCCACCGTCTTTCTGTCGATATTGACCTAAATTATATTGAACAAATAGACAGAGAAAAAATACTTAAGGAAAGAAATAAAGTACAAAAATCTATTCAAAGATTGTGCAATCCACTCGGTTACACTGTTACCTGAAGTCCTAAGGAACATGCAGGGGGCAAGTGGAGACTTAATTATTCTGGTATAATCAAACTAACACAAAGTCTAGAGTTAGATATCAACTATGTATATCGACAACCACTTTGGAAACCTGAAGTCAAATCCATTACTGTTTCTGAACAATTTAATATTGATCGCTCTTTTCCTTTAGTTTCAGAATTAGAAGTTTGGGCTGATAAAATGACAGCAGCTATTGACCGGGCCGCTCCAAGAGATATTTTTGATATCAACTTAATGCCTAAAAGGATATTACAAGATAAAAACTTTCGAAGTGCTGTGATTTTATTAGCTTCTAGTTCGCGAAAAGACATCCGACAGTTACAACTATTTAATTGGGATAATAGTTTTAAACAAAAGTTTGAACAAAGACTTTTTCCAGTGATTAGATCAAATACCCAGTTCAATGCTAAAGAACAGGTTAACACAGCTCTAAAAATGATAGCGTTTTTTCTAGAGTTCTCACCTCAAGAAAAAGAATACCTCGATCGACTCATTGATCATTAAGATTACCGACCAGAGCTACTTTTCTCTGACGAAGTATTGAGAAAGCTAAGCAACATCCAGTCCTCTTATGGAAGGCACATAATTATCGCCAGCATAAGCAGCAAAAAATCAGTAATTCTTAGTAAAAATTCCCTGATTTTTTTGGCACGACTACACAGAAATTACACAAAAGGGCTTACGCGAAATTTGAAAAATCACATAAGCCCTTGAAATATAAAATGGGCAGGGAGGGAATCGAACCCCCGACACGAGGATTTTCAGTCCTCTGCTCTACCGACTGAGCTACCTGCCCTAAAATAAATTATTATAACATCAAACAATAAGTTAAAACCTTAATATCGAGGACTGAAAATCCTCTACTCGGATATTGACCCAACAAACTCTAAATAAAAGGCTTTGCTAGCACGCCTTATTATTAAGATTTTTGTATGACTCAACTCCTCTGCTCTACCTGCCCTAAATACTGCTTCTCTTAACGCTACTCTTAATAAAACAACTTAGAGAACAAAAACCTATACCTAACTTACCCAAAGTTCTTTTTAAACGGATACCCGTTTTATAGAGAGAGAGAGCTGCTGTCAATCATATTTGAGTTTAAATTGAGATTATAAGGTCAAGTAATTGCATCAATAAAATCATTATAAAAAAAGGCCTCCTAAAAAGGAGGCCCTGATAGTTTAAAACTATGTAAAAAGTATAACTATTGATTAACTTTGAACTCAACACGACGGTTGTTTGCAC
>JAUHYS010000233.1 GCA_030426445.1 bacterium | reverse complement strand
CAAGGGGTGATCCAAGGCAGTGGGGAAGTCTTCAGTGGGTGTTCCATCCACTCTAAGGCAACAACAAATAGTGGCATAGTTTTTCTTGCATTACTTGGGTTAGCTGCTATGAGTTTAAAATTATTGAGAAAAAATAATTAAAGTTCTTTAACTTTAATTAAGAGGGTTCTATTTTAGAACCCTCTTAATTATTTTTTTAAATTAATATGTATTTATAAAAAAACATTAAATTTGGAGGGTTCATGAAGCACTTCTATAAATTAACCTTAACCATCATTGGAATAGCGCTATCTTATCAAGTTCAAGCGGCCAGTTTTGAAGTCAATGAACCTGATGATGCATTATCAGATGGAACTTGTGACGCAACCTGTACACTTCGAGACGCTGTGAATGAAGCAAATTCCAATGGTGAGGCAAGCAACGAAATCACTTTTTCGCAAGCTGGAACCTACTTTGTCAGTACCCCAGGTGCGGGTGAAGATGCCAACGTAACAGGTGATATAGACGTCCTCAACAACCTACCTGCGTTAGGAGATATCAAATCTCTAACCATCACCGGTGCAGGTAATGAACCTGTTATTATTGATGGTTCGGCTGCTGGAGACCGCGTCATTCATGTCCCTGCAAATATCAACCAACCAGTTGACCTGACTATCGAAAATGTCACCATCACCGGTGGTAGTGCTGGAGATGAAAATGGTGGCGCGATTCTTTACGAGCCTACCGAAGATCTAGACAATATTACGGCAACACTGACCCTAGCTCAAACCCATATTTTTTCCAATCAAGCCAGCTCAGGAGGCGGAGTTTATGCAAGGGGAGAAATTAGCCCAGGGCAAATCGTTGTCAATATCAGAAACAGTACTTTTTCTGAAAATCAAGCTTCCTCAAATGGAGCTGCATTGGGTTTACTCAATCCATTTGCGAGTATAAATAACTCCACTTTTTTTGATAACCAGGCTACTGATAGTGGGGGGGCGATTTATGTCACCAATGCCGAAGCCCAAAGTCGGATGGCTATTCATAGCTCTACGATTTCAGGTAACACCGCTACTCAAGGCGGTGGGATTGCAATCGAACTCATCGAAGAAGACATTAATACTAATTTTGCCAATACTATCTTGGCAGGCAACCTAGCGGCTGCTTTGGCTCCCAACTGTCTAAACATTGGGGACAATATGCCTACCATCACCTCAGAAGATTATAATATTTTTGGTGACCTAAGCGGAAATTGCCCAATCGTCCCGGCAGCCAATGATATTGCTGCTGATGATCAAAACGACAGCATTGTCGAAAATACCCTAGCCGATAATGGTGGCCCCACGCCTACTTTGGCACTCACTGCAGACAGCATTGCCATTGATGCAGCCAACCCCGCAGGGTGTTTTGATACAGAAGGGGTTGAATTAACCAATGACCAACGCGTTGACTTCCCTCGTGTGATTGGCGCAGCCTGTGATGTAGGGGCTTTTGAAGCAGATTGGGCCAACATTACTTCGACAAAAACAGCTAACGTCAATCAAGTTGAAATCGGGGATACCTTTAATTATCAAATCGCCGTCACAAACGAAGGCCCCAACGATGCTACTAATATTCAAGTTGTCGATAACCTACCAGCTGAAGTCGAGTTTGTCTCTGTCACCCCTAACGATATCTGTAGCCACCTCAACGGAGTGGTCACCTGCGATATCCCTTCTTTGGCTAATGGCCAATCTGTCGTCATCACCATCGAGGTCCTGGCGATCGCAGAAGGTGCCAATGTCATTAACTCAGTGACGGTCACCGCAGAAGAGAACGATCCCGACCCCGACGATAATGACTCTTCGGTTGGCGTTACCATTACCCCCACACCCGAGCCTGAGCCTGAACCCGAGCCACAAGGAGTGATCCAAGGCAGCGGGGAAGTCTTCAGTGGGTGTTCATTAAATACAGCCGCTTCTAACCCTGGCATAGCTGGCTTCGGACTGTTAAGCCTATTTGCTCTAGGGTTAAAGCTTTTAAGCAAACGATCCAAATAGAGTTTTTAAATAAATAGATTTTCTTTCGGGCGCTCATGAAGAGCGCCTTTTTATTTAAAACAACCTAAAAAAAGACAATAATTTAACTTTTCTCAAGTAGAACTTATGCGCCACGTCATCCTCGCGGAAGCGGGAATCTATCGTTTTCAAGTCTCCTGGATCCCCGCCTCCGCGAGGATGACAGCTGTATACTATTTAAAGATAAAAAACTTAGCTTTTTGAAGCTATCTATGTTATATCCATTTTCTAGTTTTTGAGTGGGATTCTTTAACATTTTAAATAAAGATTTTAGAAAAGAGAGATCCCTATGGTCACACCTGTTAATAAAGCAAGTGACTCAACAATCGATTTAGCACTTCTAGGCCCGCTTCCTTTAAACTAAGGGCCTGCTTTGCAAAGGGTTTTCCAAGGCCCCAACCCTCAAACTTCGCTGCATAGTTTAGAAAATCATAAAAACTTAGATCAAACACAAACCAAAGCTTTACTCAAAGCCAGGGCACAGTTTGAAACCATCGAAATTTTAAAAATTAAATATGACCCCAAAAACAATGAAACCTATGGTCGCGTCAAGGCCTTTGCGAATTCCCTGACTCAAAACGAACCCGTATATCACAAAGCCCTCATGGAAGAAGTACTCAACCAAGACCCCCGAGCTTTAGATTCTTGGTTAAAACCCATTGTGATCAATCGTGCAATGACGGCTGGAGAAATTAGCCCTAATCAACGCACAGTGATCGCAGAAAACTTTGCGGCAGCTTATAACGCAGGGCACCCTAATCTTGCCCCTCAAAAAGTCACGACTGACCGCCAAGGTCATCAAGCCGAAGCCAGCCATCTCGATCTACATTTGGGGATCGTCCATAATTTAAACGCTCATGTCGCCATAGGGGGGAGACATCTCAACCAAACCAGTCGCGCCAATCATTTTCTGGCTTTTATTCATTCCTCCCAAGGACCCGAGGCCAAAAAATTTCAAAAAGAATTCAGTTCTCAAGATCAGCAAATCAGTCCGGGTATTCAAGTTTCGCTTCCGCAAGAAATACAAAGCCCAAATGGCCCATTCAGTACACTCAGCCCACTCTATGCCTCGGATCATGGCCTCACCCGATTGGATGCATTCAAAGATTTAAAAGAACCCTATCAGGCGAGTGGTCAAATTTACTGGGCAGGCTTTCACGATCGTTACTTTCTTTGGGCCCTCTTCAAGAGACCTCGTCATGATCTCATGCCCGATCATCAAGTGCGTTATGGTGTAAAAAATCATCAGCTTTTTATGGAAATGTGGCAAGAGCCCTTTGTGATTAAACCGAACGAATGGCAAGATGTGATTTTTCACATTTATCTCGGACCCAAAGACCCGGATTACTTAAGAACTTTTCATAAAGAAGGCATTTCCTTTGATCTCAAAGACAGTATTTCCTGTTCTTGGATAATTGTTCCCAGTTTAAAGGCCTTCAAATGGCTTTTGGGCACTTTTAAAAGCGTGGGCTGGCTGACCCTGCTCATCGCCTTGATCACTCAACTTCTTTTTTATTTTTTGTTCAGAAAAACAAAGTACCCAATCTTTTCACTATTATTACAAGTCCCGCTTTATCTATTATTTTATCAGCTGGCCTACTATGGAATCGAAT
>JAUHYS010000232.1 GCA_030426445.1 bacterium | reverse complement strand
AAACACAAGAATAAACGCAGTTATCCCTATGATCAATCCACTGCGAAATTCATGCTTTTGGGAAAACTCTTCTCTTTGCTTCATAAGAAGCAGAAGGCTAGAATGTTTACCTGACTACTGTCAATCCGGTATAAATCATTCAAGTCAGAAAGTGTCTAACTGATGATTAAAAATCAGAAAAGTTCCCCAGTTTTTTTTCTGTCCACAGCTCATTACTGAACTTATCCTCAAGTTATCCACAAAAAATAAAAACCTTGCTAGACAAAGGAGCCTTTTATTTTGATTCTTAATGATTTGGATAAGCATAGCCAATGAGAGTCGCTCGAATTTGCTGAGCTTTGCCCTCAAAATCCATGTAGTCGATCTTTAAATAAGCAATAAATCCCTCTAGACCTCCCGAGGGTAAGGTGGGAACAAAGTCAATTAATAAGTAGCATACCTCATTATTTTCATACGAAGCAGAAGGTCTTTTTCGATTTTGACAACCATTTTCATAAATTTGAAAATACTCCGCACTGGGCCCCTCAATAAAAATTTCTTTTATCTGAACACGCGTTTCCCCATCATTATGAAGAAAAAAACCACTTATTTCGCTTTTTCCTACATCCGTTCGCAATAAAACAGAGTCCTCAGGAAAAAATCTCAGCTTGGCCTGTGTTCCAAAACAGGCCAGGTTTAAAAAAAAACAAAATAAAAAAAGAATAATATAATAAAACCTATCCATACCCTATCCCTCGCCCTTATTTTACGTAAAATTGACTCAGCGCAGCAATAGTAAAGTTTTTTTTAGGATTTTTCGAGTTATTTAACTCAAGGCTCTTGGTCTGAGTCTAAAAAAATACATTGTTTTTTAAAAATAACAAACCTATACATACCCTTATAAGTAGGGGACATTTTTTCTAATAAAGAGGGGTGATCATGTCTGGTTTAGATAACATTAAAACAAAAGTAGAAACTTGGATCGATACTCACGACCTTAATCCAGGTAATGGAAAGGCTCAAAAGATTGCGGATAAAAAAGTCAATAAGGCTTTGTTAGAGGATTATGGAAGCGAAATTTTGCAGGGCATCGGCAAGGATGATTCCCTAAATGAAGAGGAAAAACTCAAAACCTTTCACCAAGCCAACCAACACTTTTTTTCCTATGTTTCCTTAAAAAAATCCCATCCCTTGTTGCAAGAGATGGCTGCTTCCTGCCACCGCTGGTCCCAATCAGCACTGTGTGAAAAACTCCCTAAGTGGGCTAAAGCGATTCAGGAAGAAAAAATCAGTTTTCAAGGTCCCGATATCGAAAAAGACCCAGAGATATCCACCATAAAAGCCTTAAGTGATTACGAAAATCTACCTCAGTTAAAAAATCAACCTGAGAAGTACCAACGAGCCTTAGCCCTTGCAAGGGAAGCCCAAGAAAATTTCTCCCCTGTGGTACGCGCTTTTGGAAAATACGCCGAAGAAGCCTTAGTTAAGGGAGATATTGCCTATGTTCAAAGGATCATAACTGGCATAGGCTTAGTCCAAGAAAATCCAGCAAAGATATATGCCCTGCTGGATGCTCGCCAAAAAGGCAAAATTATCTTGTCCGGAGACATCTATACTCAAACTTGGGCAAACGAAGATCATACAGATGAACTTATGGATCTATTAGAAGAAATGGAAAATAGGGTAGATAATAATGAAAAATTATCTGACGAGGAAAAATTAGAAGAAAAAGTCCAACCACTTTTACCTTTTATGTTGCAACAAAATAAAGCAGTACTGGAAAAACTTGCTGGTAAACGCTTTTGGAATGGTTTTAACTCTCAGGACTTTAAAGAAATTAGAAATAAAATTTTTCAAAATACTAATGCAAAAGAACAAAAACAACAAGTTAACATACTTGCACACGTTTTTGACCAGGCTTTGCAAGCACATCTAGAAGCTTCATTAAGAGCTGGCATTCCCAAGGATTTAGCTCTATTAGAAATCGCTTTCCCTCACGAATACTTTCATATCTTACAAAAACGACATTATGAAGGCGAAAATCTCAAAGGTTCTCTCCCTCCAGTTAAACCCGAAGATCATTATTTTTTAGCCTTGAACCTTTACATGCAAAGACAAGAAAGAGCTCACCCTATTGCAGGCACGGTAAGAGCCGTCAATATCATCAGCGAATCTGGATTTAAGGATAAGTTACTGGAGATGCGTCAAGCCGATGAAAAAACCGCCGAGGATTTCGGCCGCAATGTGGCTCGAGCCATGGTGTTACAACGAAAAATCAATAAAACCAAAAAAATGCTGCAACCCCATATAGATTATGCCCATAAAAATAAATCAACCCTCTCAAATATTTTATGGGGTGGGCTCGTCCTGATGATCCCTTAAAAAGTACGGTTTCCGGACACATGCGTTCGAAAACCGTACTTGCAGAGATTTAAGTCAAGCCTTTGTTTACCTCTTAACGCGCTTTAATATTTTACCTTTTATATTTCTTTTTGAACCAAAAAGTTTCATGTAAGCATTTGACTTTTCTTCATCAAAAGCAACTTGTAAAGTGTCTCCTACAGCCCAGTTTGGTCGATATTTTTTTGCCTTAGCTGTGTTAATAGGAAAGACAATGTAATAAACCCTACCCTGTGTGACTAATCGGATATCGTAATGTTCCATGCGAATATCCAATGCCGCACCAATGCCTCCTACTCCCGCAATACCCGTTCCGAGACCCATTGTACCTATCTTATCCTTAACAATGTCGAGATAGATTAACTTAGCAGACACATAATCGATATCCTTGGGTTTCTTTTTGGCTTCCGCTACAGAAAAGGAAAAAAATAAGCACAAAATATAAAAAAAGACTGTTATTTTTTTAGTCACCAAACACCATCCTTTCAAAAAAAGTGAATTTAAAAGGAGATATAAGCAATTAACTTGCCAAATTAAAAAAAATAAAGACTATTATATTTTAGGACTAGAGAAATAGTTAGGAAGGGTATGGCTTATGGTATGATAGCATATTTTAACGGATGCGAGTCCATACCCTTACGAAAAACGCTTTGATAATCCTTTAAAGCATACTCTCCCACAATCAGGCCCTTTGCTTGGATCTTTTGTTCACTGAGTAACTGAACAGCCCTAGCAAAGTAAGCTGGGGTATGGTGAAAAACCCCAAAGAGTTGGAGTTCTTCATAGTGGAGCGCATAGGTGTCCAATTTGACCTGGGTCCCTTTTTGGCAGCCTCCATAAAAACACACCCGTCCTCCTGGCCTAGCCAATTGCGTGGCAAGTTCCCAGGTTTCGGGCAAGCCGACAGCCTCGATGACAATATCTGCGCCCCTTCCCTCATTTAAAAAAGCTCTGGCTTTAGCGAGAGGCTCTTCATCTTGTGTTAGACTAACAACTTCACTAGCACCTAAATTTTTTAAATTTTGCAGCTTTTGAGGGTCGCGACCCAAAGCAATCAGAGAAACTCCATAGAGCTTTGCCAGTTGAACAAACAAAACTCCCATGGGACCGGCACCAAGTAAAGCCACCTGTTCGCCGGCCTGGGGCTGGACCTTTTCAAAGGCATTCAACACACAAGCTAAGGGTTCACTGAGAGCGGCCACAGTAAAGGAAATATCTGTCGAAAGTTTATGTACATTACATTCGACAATGCGCTTGGGGACGACAATGTATTC
>JAUHYS010000231.1 GCA_030426445.1 bacterium | reverse complement strand
TGATGGTCTTACTTTAGTCTCTCCAGCCTCCTTTTTAGGGAAATTGCGAGACAGCCTGCCCCCCCAGCTAAAAAAATTCGTCACAAGAGGGGTTACCAAAGACCTTCCGGCATCCTGGATTGATAATCGTGAATTAATGCAGCGTTTGCAGGAGGATTTAGTTCAAAAAACATAATTAAATTTTAGGCTTATTGCTTGATAGGTTTTAAGAGAAAAAATATTGAAATGCACTTGGTGACTGCAGACCCCAGTTTAATTTTAAAAGCTGAATAAAAGAGGGGTAGATACCTCAATCTTGCAAATTTTTAAAATCATATTATAAAATATTTAATAATTTCATATAGTTAAAAGACTTTTAAAGTTGGAATAGTTGTTGCATTGTATCTTGAGTAAGCATTGTAGAGTGAATTCTACAATTAAACTAAAAGGGAGTCATTATGCAATTTCTATTACAGCTCATTCACAAAATTTTTACACAACTCTTCATGTATTGGGTCATTGGAACTGGTATCTAGTCTTTTAACCCTTCTATTTTCTTAAGCATCCGTCACGCAACCCTCAGAAGCCGAAGACACTGTCTTTATAAATTTTCTTAACGTTCCTTGCTTGGCTTTATACTCCGGTGCCTGCCATTTTTCTAAACGCGACTCAATTTCATTTTGCGATATTTCTAAATTCACCTCACGTTTTTCTGCATCAATCGTCAGTTGATCTCCGTCTTGAATGACTGCAATCACGCCGCCTTCTTGAGCTTCGGGTGTGATGTGTCCTACGACAAAACCGTGGGTACCACCCGAAAAACGACCGTCTGTAATCAAAGCCACATCTTTGCCAAGACCTTCTCCCATGACAACTGCCGTGACCTTGAGCATCTCGCTCATGCCGGGCCCACCTTTGGGGCCTTCGTAACGGATGACAATGACATCACCTTTATTAATCTTTTTATTTTTGAGAGCAATGATCGCATCTTCTTCACAATCAAAGACCTTGGCCGTGCCCGTAAAAACCGTCCCTTCTTTACCCGTGATTTTTGCGACCGAACCTTCTGTTGCCACATTGCCATAGAGGATCTGAATATGTCCGGTCTTTTTAATCGGATCATCCAGTCCAACAATGATTTTTTGACCTTCAGTCAGGTCCGGAAGTTCAGCCAGGTTTTCCTCAAGAGTTTTACCGGTACAAGTCATGCAATCACCGTGTAGCATACCTACTTTGAGCAAGAGTTTTTGCACTGCGGGAACACCACCCACCTGGCAAAGGTCTTCCATCACGTATTTGCCACTGGGTTTGAGATCCGCAATAAAAGGTGTTTTGTCGCTGATGCGTTGAAAATCATCGATGCTAAGCTTTAGCCCCGCGGCCTTGGCAATCGCAATCAAATGCAGTACGGCGTTAGTAGACCCACCTAAAGCCATTACTATTGTCATGGCGTTTTCTAAAGATTGATTGGTGATGATATCCCGCGGTTTGAGGTCCATCTCAAGTAAACGATGGATGGCCTTACCCACCTGCAAACATTCGTCAATTTTTTCTTGGCTGGTAGCCGGGTAAGAAGAACTATAAGGTAGACTCATGCCCAACGTTTCAATCGCAGCAGCCATGGTGTTGGCTGTGTACATGCCGCCGCAAGCACCCGCACCGGGACAGGCGTGTTGCAAGATGCCAGTGAGTTCTTCCTGGTCAATTTTACCGGCAATGTATTCGCCCAGACTTTCAAAGGAAGAAACAATATCTAAAACCTTGTCGTGAAATTTTCCCGGGCGAATGGTGCCACCGTAAACCATGATACTGGGCCGGTTGAGACGCGCCATGGCGATCACTGAACCGGGCATGTTTTTATCACAGCCCACTACTGAGACATTGGCGTCGTACCATTGAGCAGCCATCACGGTTTCGATGGAGTCCGCGATGATTTCACGTGATTGTAGTGAGTAATTCATGCCTTCTGTGCCCATGGAGATCCCATCGCTGACTCCAATGGTGTGAAAAATGAGTCCGATTAAATCAGCTTCTTGGACACCTGTCTTGACCTTGCTCGCTAAATCATTGAGGTGCATGTTGCAGGTATTGCCTTCGTAACCGGTACTGGCAATACCGACTTGGGCTTTTTTGAGATCCTCTGCAGTTAGCCCAACTCCATAAAGCATAGCTTGAGAAGCGGGTTGATCCGGGTCTTGCGTGATGCGTGCGCTATAGCGATTGAGCTTTTTTTCCATGTTTTGCTTTCCTTTTTGGAGTCTTAAAAAACGTCGGCGCTCCGACGTTCCGACGTTTTTTTAATTTGTAACTATATAAAAAATAAAGAAAAAATAAAATAGTTTAAATTCATTTTTTTAAAAAACAAAATTTAAAAAACATGGCCATAAGCCGGGTTCTGTCTTCGCAATTAAAAAATTTAATCACAAAGGGCAGTCATTCATCTTGCTACAATGGTTACCCATTGAGTCTTTGCAGCCTACCCATCATGAGTCCTTAGAATTCTTCGGGCCGAAGAACGCGCTTTTGATTTTATAAAATAAATTTAAAAAACGAAAACGCCCCATGACTTATTTGGCCTTGCACCCCGTAGAGTTTACCTGATTTCACTACAGCAGCCTTGAGTATTTTGCAATACCCAAAGCCCTGTACATCCTTTCTGTTGCACTTTTCCTCAATGCTAGCGATTTCCTAAATGATTAAGATCCACTAACATCGGATGGCGGTTAGCCATTACGGTGCCCTTTGGTGCCCGGACTTTCCTCTCTTTATTTGTAAAAACAAATCAGAGCGACTGCCGACCATAAATAAAAAAATAACAACTGATCATGATTATCACTGAATAGTGGTTGATTGCAATGGTTTTATCAGTGATGTTTTTCTTAATAGAATTCTCTTTTCGATCTCTTTAGTCAGGATGCTAGAAAGGACGTTGTAATCCTTTGATATTAATCAAGAGGAATAAACTTCCGCTTGCTCTGGAATGACATCGCTTATAATGCATCCAGTTTACCTAGAATTCTTTCCAAACGATTTTGCACCCTTGTTTTGGTTTCGTTGTAGTTAGGATAGTCCAAGGGGAGTCTTTCGATACTTTGTTTAATGAGCTGAATAGCCTCTCGATAGTTTGTGGCTTGTTGGTCTTTATTTTGAGTGATTTTATTTTCAAGTAAGATCGCTAAATAGTAACAGGGTGCGTAGGCTTCAGGTTTTTTAATGAGTTCGCGATAAAGTTGTTCGAGTTCCTCATCACGGTCATCAAATTTGAGTATTTTTTCCATCTTGGCCAGAATAAAGGTATCATTAGGGTTATTGCTTAGTTCAATCCGGTAGACTTCCTCGGCCTCTTTCCAAGCAGACTTTTGAGTTTTAGAATCAGGGTATTTTTTTTCCATCAAGACGTGTGCTAGAATAAACTTAACTCGCAGTGAGTCGGGATCTTTTTCTAAAATCTTTCTGAGTAACTGTTCGCTTTCTGCTAAGTTTGCTTGCATATTCTCAGGGTCTTCCAAGCGGTAGAGTGAATAAGCCAAATCTCGCATAATGCCCGTATGCTCGGAATAACCTTCCTTCTTGAGGGCAATACGATAATTCTCAACAGCTTCGATGAATTTATTTTGATTTTCAAAGATGAGACCTAGATGATAATGCAAAGGTTCAATATAGAGAGGATCCAGTTGGATA
>JAUHYS010000230.1 GCA_030426445.1 bacterium | reverse complement strand
AATGCAGACTGACATAATCGGCTTTTTGCAATGCAGATTTTAAACTCACCCGTCGTGAAGAAGCGGCGTATTTTCTCCCGGGAATTTTTGCAATGAGCACTTGCATCCCCAAAGCTTCAGCTATTTTTGCTACCCGCTTTCCAATGGCTCCATAACCGATGATCGCCAAAACTTTGCCTGATAAATTTTGAAAAGGATAATCTAAAACAGCAAAACTTGTGCTACGACTCCACTGACCTGACAAAGCAGCCTGTTGGTGTTCTAAAAAACGGTGCGAAAAATTAAGCATAAACATCAAAGCATGTTCGACTACACTTGTCGTGGAATACCCTGCCACATTGCACACCGCAATTTTTCGCCGTTTGGCGGCCTCCAAATCAATATTATTGACACCCGTGGCTGCAACACACACTAACTTCAGTTGGTCTAGCTGTGAAAATTCCTTTTCTCCTAAAACAACCTTATTGCTAATCAACACTTCAGCATTTTTAACTGAGGCAGAGATTTTCCCAGGAGGGCATTTTTGTAAGCCCATATAATCTCCACAACTTTTTAAACGTCTTAAGTTAAGATCCTGTAAATTAACCGTGGGTTCATCTAAAAAGACAATTTTAGTTTTTTTCATGTTGCGGGCTCCTTATGATATTTTTTCTAAGTATATAGACTTCTTTCCTAAGCGTCGGGAGCCCCCCGAGGGCAAGGCGGTTGAGGAAGAAAACCGGAGGCGTACTTGAAGTACGTTGAGGATTTTCTAACAAAACCAACGCAGCCATTGGGGTGCGCAACAGGTTAGGAAAGAAGTCTAATAATCTCTCGACATAGTGGACTCTTTTAGCTAATGTAATAATTGTAAACCATAAAAAACCCACTTTTAAGATAAAATAAAGGACTGATCGCTATCATGAAAATCAGCCACGAAATTTGGAAAGAAAAATTAAATAAATCTATGAACCCCGAATGGGCCCGAGAAATCGACATCTTTGAAACCGAAATGCAACTGCGGCAGCAAGATAAGCTGGAAGAAAAACTCTTTGCAGAGACGCGCTTGCGTCGTGGAGCCTACGGCCAACGTTACGACAATGGTCAAAGGCATGATGGAGTCCAAACTCAAAAACTAGAATTTAGCGATAAAAATACTAAAGGTTCTAACACCCTTTGGGACGCACCTGGTATGCAACGTATTAAAGTCCCTTATGGTGGCCTTAATGCGGAACAACTTGAACTGATGGCCGATGTAGCTGAAGAATATTCAGACGGCATTGCCCACATCACTACACGTCAGGATTTCCAGTTACACTACATCCATATCGAAGACACCCCTAGTTTAATGAGACGTTTAGCCAGTGTGGGCATCACCACACGCGAGGCCTGTGGAAATTCGGTCCGCAATATCACGGCCTGCCCTTACGCTGGTGTATGCCCCGATCAAGCCTTTGATGTCACACCTTATGCCCATGCCTTGACTTTCTTTTTATTGGGGCATCCCGACGTACAAGACTTTGGCAGAAAATTCAAACCTGCCTTTAGCGGCTGCAAGCAACATGCCTGCGGTTTAACCAATATTCATGACCTTGGTTTCATCGCAACAGCGCGTCAAGTCAACGGCAAAACCGAGCATGGCTTCGAAATGTATGTCGGCGGCGGATTGGGAGCCGTCCCCCATCAAGCTAAATTACTCGCTGAATTTGTAAGCCCTGAAGAAATGCTCCCCCTAAGTCAAGCCGTATGCCGTGTTTTTGCGCGTCTAGGCGAAAAGAAAAATCGCAATCGCGCCCGCATAAAGTTTTTGGTTAAAGATTTGGGTATTGAAGAGTTCCAACGCTTGGTCTTTGAAGAAAGAAAAACTCTACAAGAAGACCCACGCTGGACCGAATTTCTCAATCATATGGATCAATTTGCAGAAAAAGGTAAACGCCCCGCAGGCCCTCTACCGGAAAATGTGGGTGACGAAGCCTTTCAACGCTGGGTTAAAACCAATACCCGCCCACAAATTCAAAAAGACTATGTCACTGTAACCATTGCTTTACCATTGGGTGATATTACTCCCGATCAATTACGCAGTTTAGCTGACATTGTACGTAAATATACACACGAAACCATACGTACCACAGTCGAACAAAACTTTGTTTTGCGTTGGATCAGCCAGGCAGACCTTCCCGAACTTTACCAAGACCTCAAAAAAACCGAACTCGCATTAGCCGAAGCCAACCACATCGAGGATATTGTGGCTTGCCCGGCTACCGACACCTGTAAACTAGGGGTTGCTTCCTCTCGCGGTCTTGCTGGTGAGTTGCGTCGTCAACTCGCAACAAAAAGTTATCAAATGGATGAAGCTATTAAAAACTTGCACATCAAAGTCAGCGGTTGTTTTAATAGCTGCGGGCAACAGCATGTTTCAGACATAGGCTTTTACGGTGTCGGCCGCAAAGTGGGTAACTATATGGTCCCCCATTTTCAGGTAGTCTTAGGCGGTCAATGGGAAAACAATGGCGGTTCTTATGGGCTTCCGATTGTGGCGATTCCTTCAAAAAATATCCCACAAGTCGTTGACCGTATGACAAGTCGTTATTTAGCCGAGCGTGAAAGCAACGAAAGCTTCCAGGATTTCATTAAACGCATCGGCAAAGTCGAAATCAAAAAAGGTCTGGAAGACTTGATCAAGCCACCCTCTTACGAAGAAAACCCCTCCTATTACAGTGATTGGGGTGACCCTCGCGAATACAGCACCGGCGACATTGGCGTTGGCGAATGCGCAGGCGAAGTCGTCTCGCTGATTGATTTTGACTTTGCAGCTGCCGAACGTGAAGTCTTTGAAGCCCAGGTGCTGCTTGACGAAAAGAAACCACAAGAGGCGGCCCAAAAGGCCTACTGGTCAATGTTGCATGCTGCAAAAGGTTTGGTCAAACTAGAATTTTTAGATGTGGCTGAAGATCCTGATAAAATTTTAGAAGAGTTTCGCAAACGCTACTACGACACTAAAAAGTTCTTTGACCCTTATGCCGGGCCTAAGTTTGCACAATATCTTTTTGACGCCCATCAACAAAAAGAAAGAAATTTCGATGAAGAAGCCGCTCATCATTTGATCGAAGAATCCCAGCTTTTTATCGAAGCTTCACACAGTTGCTATAATCGACTAGGATCTCAAGGAAACTAAAATGCCTACAGAAGAAATCAACCTCCAACACATTAATTTTAAACTTTTTATTAAAGGAAATCCCGAGATTAACTTTTCAGAGTTTAATCCGGTTTTTCAGACTTGGATTCAACAAAAGCTAACGGAAGAATTACTCATAGACGTTGCCGATTACCTGCATGTTCCCTCTGGACCTGGCATGTTATTGGTGGGTTTTGAAGCCGATTACAGTATGGATCAAACCAAAGGCCGTTGGGGCTTGCGTTATAATCGAAAAAAAGAACTCGAAGGCGACAACCCATCAAAACTAAAATACACTTTAAAGAAAACTTTAGAAGCCTGCCAGCGATTAGAAAACGCGGCTCCTTTTAAAGGTAAACTGCAATTTAAAACCGATGAAATTGAGTTCTTTATTAACGACCGCGCTACGGCCCCCAATACGCCTGAAACAATGGCTCAAGTCCAACCCAAATTAGAAAAACTCATGCAAACGGTATGGACGTCCTTCACCTCAAAACCCGAAGAAGACAAAAGACAACGTTTGGGTTTTCTTTTCAAAAGC
>JAUHYS010000229.1 GCA_030426445.1 bacterium | reverse complement strand
AGATGCTGGTCTTTTGTCCCGCATGTTTGCGGGAAGGTGAGGCAGGGGGCGTTTGATTAGCAAGTAATTAAAAACCAAGTGTTAGCAAAACCGGTACATGATCACTGCCTTTAGCTTCTAATAAAACCTCGCTGCGTTCTATTTTAAAAGCGTCACTAAAAAAAAGATGGTCTAAAGCTTTTTGCGGTTGCCAACTGGGAAAGGTATTGTGGATAGAAAAACCTGTAAAGTGTTGCATCGTAGATAAGTTTGAAAATTTTTTTAAAGCTTGTTGGTTTTTTAGATCTTGATTGAGATCAATATTAAAATCCCCTCCAATAATTTTATGCGTGCTGGAATCCGAATTCATTTTTTCTTGAACACCTTTAAGTTGTTGAAGTCGGGTTTCCTCTTCAAAGGCTTCTAAATGAATGTGGTATATTGATAGGTTTCCTTGAGGAGTCTTAATGTCAATCTGTTGTAAACTACGATCTAGGTAAAAAGCATTAAACCAAAAAGGATTTTTTTGCGGTTTAGGAAAGGTGTGGGTATGTTGCCATAAAATAGGGTAACGACTAAGGATAGCTTGTCCAGAAACCAGTTTTCCAAAATATTTTGTGGGTTTCCAAAGAGGCCAGGCAACATAACGTTTATTCCAAGTCAAAGTGTAAGCCAAGTAAGGGTAATGAAGATTTTGAGCTAGTTGATAAAGTTGGCAGATAAAATGACTGCGCTTAGAGAAAAAATCCACTTCTTGTAATAAAACAATCTCAGGAGAATGCTCTGCGATACTTTGTTGAATGGATTCCAGGTTTTGTTGGATTTCTTTTTGGCTTAAAACGCAGCCTAAATTATTTTTCTCTGCAGACGCATAGCCCATATTGTAGCTGAGAATTTTTAGGGTTTTGTTTTTTGTTGTGCTAGGAATTGCTTTGAAGTCTTTGCAATGAATAATGGCATGTTTTGGATAAAAACGTGGGTCCCAAGCGCTTTGGTATGCCCAAATTCCTAAGATAAGAAGTGCGAACAAAAAAAGAATCCATGCAATGAGTAAGAAAATGAGCAAGTCTCTACTTCCTAATATTGATGATTTTTTTCTATTTGGTCAATTTTAGCGGCAACAATAAAATCATTTTCCGAAAGTCCACCGATAGCATGGGTCCAAAGTGTGACTTCGACTTGATTATAGTGCACACTAAAATCAGGATGATGGCCTTGTTCTTCTGCAATTTGGGCCATTTTGTTGACAAAATCCATGGCTTGAATAAAGTTCTTAAACTTGAATTGACGTTGAATTTGCTTTTCTTGGATTTTCCATTGAGGAGTTTGTGAAGCCATTTTCTGGGCCTGATTTAAACTTAGTTTTTCACTGCCGCCTTCACAAGGGATACATTTTTTTTCAACTAAATTCATGTTTCCTCCGTTGTAAACTGAGGTTATTTTTATCATATTAATCGATTATGGATGATTACTAAAGTGAATAAAATGTTTAAAATGATTTCCTATTTAGCTTTATTAGCTACCTTATTGGCTTCTTCTAAGGTATTTTCCCAAAGTATGGATAAAAGCGAGACACTTTCTTTAGTGAAAGAGTTTCAAGAACAAGAGAAAACAGAAGAGCTGCCCCCCATTTTAGAAGTGGGGACAAAAAGAAAATATAAAATTTTAGGAAATGTAGGCATCAACGATAAAGGTATACTGCAAGCTAGGGAAAGCCTGCGTCGGGAAGCTAAAAAAGTCAGTGCAGATGCTTTAATTGCGGTTATCTGTACTCCCGAAAGAATTCGTCGTCAGGGTCTGACTTGGTCACATGAACCCGCATACTGCAAAGGGACTGCGATTGCTTTTGAAAGTGACTAATTCCTTTTATAAGAATCTTTTAGCTATAGAACAATATCTTCATTTTTTTAAAAAATTAGAATAAACTTCAGTTTGCTGGCCAATAAACAACATCAAGTTTTTGATATTTTCTGGTGGAGGAGTTTGCTTGGTCCAGTGATGATAAGCGTATACCATGCCTTCTTTAAGTAATAGGGTGCGGTCCTCGGGAGTCAATTTATAATAAGTGTCTAGAGATTGGGATAAGCCCGTATCAATTTTGTCTTCGATTAAGCTAGCGGGTAGAGGGATCTTTTTTATAATTTTAGGTTTGCCATAGTTGTAAGCTCCCCATTCGACTAAAGGGTCCGTGATTAAAACCGTCCAGGGGCTGGCCCATTGATGGTAAACAGCGAAGCCTAGTAAAACCCAAAAAGCCAGAAATAAAAATACTAAACTAGAGATCCAACGTAGCAGTCTTTTTATCATAGGGTGGGCCTTTTTTATTGAGGGACCTTTTCCCAGTCTTTTAAAAAGCGCTCGAGTCCAATATCGGTTAATGGATGCTTGGCAAGTTGCTTGATCACACTTAAAGGAATGGTTGAGACATCGGCACCTAACATAGCGGATTCCATTAAGTGAATAGGATTGCGAATCGAAGCCACCAGGATTTGAGTTTCAAAGTCGTAATTATCATAAATGGTACGAATTTGCTCAATAAGGTCCATACCTACCGTCGAAATATCATCCAGTCGGCCAACAAAGGGACTGACATAAGTTGCCCCTACCTTGGCGACTAAGAGAGCTTGATTAGGATGGAAAACTAAAGTGACATTGGTTTTAATATTTTCCTCAGTGCAAACTTTAAGTGCTTTGAGTCCTTCAATGGTCATGGGAATTTTAACCACGATGTTTTTATGAATTTGCGAAAGTTCTCGGGCTTCTTTTAACATGCCTGCGGTATCGGTGCTGACGACTTCGGCACTGACCGGCCCATCAACGATGGAGACAATTTCTTCCAAAATTTCTCTAAATTTACGCCCTGTTTTAGCAACTAGACTTGGGTTAGTGGTGACTCCATCCAAAATGCCCATTTCGTGGGCTTCGCGGATTTCTGCGACGTCTGCAGTGTCGATAAAAAATTTCATGAAGGCTCCTTTAAGTTTTGTATTTTATAAAAGTTCTAGCGTTTATTCTTGGCTTTGACAAGGCATTGTTGGCTACAAAAAATTTGTTTTTCGAAATAAAAAGCCATTTGGCTAGGGACATAGGTTCCACAAAGCTTACAGGCCTTCATTTCATCCAGTACCTCTGCTTGATGCTTATTCTGTTTAGAATGAGCTGATGCTGGTTGCAAAAAATGCTTGAAAAAAGTACGGAGTTTTTGGGGGATTTTGAGTAAAAATAAGATCATTAAAAAAATTAAAGCAAATAAAAAAAGTCGCATGGAGTTTTTCCTACAGGCGTTCCTTAAGAGGGGTCTTTATCACGCCTTCGGAGGAATGGCATAGTTGAAATTGATAGAGTGGGGTCACTTTTTTATTATCTGTTAAGCGATGAAGCAGAGTCGTTATGGTCGTTCCTTTAATCGGATGGACGAGATGGGGGGCAATTTCAGCGAGGGGCTCTAATACAAAACGACGTTGATGTAACTCTGGGTGGGGTAGGGTTAAGGTTTTAGAACGAATAATCTCACTACCGTAAATAAGTAAGTCTAAATCAATTGTGCGCGGACCCCAACGATGAGTTCGTTGACGACCTAACTGGATTTCTATTGCCTGCAGGACATGAAGTAATCGGATAGCGTTGAGATGAGTCCGCAGTTTTAATACGGCATTAAGGTAGCTGTTTTGCTTTTCGTGACGAAGAGTCAGGGGCTCTGTCTCGTAAAAATGGGAAAGTTTTAAAAGCTTAAGTT
>JAUHYS010000228.1 GCA_030426445.1 bacterium | reverse complement strand
CTATCTGGCCATTGATATTTCAAAAGAACACCTACTCGAAATGACGCAAGAGCTGGCAAGACACTTTCCTAATATAGAAATTATTGCACTCTGTGCAGACTTCACTCAGGCTTTAAATTTACCATTAAAAGATCACCACTTTAAACGTCCTCGCGTTGCGTTTTTCCCGGGCTCGTCCATTGGAAACTTTGAACCTGCGACTGCACAAAATTTTTTAAAAAATATCTCTCAAGCTTTGGGGAAAGGCAGTGGCTTATTGATTGGTGTCGACCTAATAAAGAATAAAAGCATTTTAGAAAAGGCTTACAACGATGACCAGGGTATCACCGCCCAATTTAATAAAAATTTACTTCAACGCATCAACGAAGAATGTCAGGCAAACTTTGACTTTAAGCAATTTAAACACCGTGCCTTTTATAACCCGGATTTGGGTAGAGTAGAAATGCACTTAGAAAGTCAAGTTTCGCAAGAGGTTTGTATTGGCGAGGAAGTTTTTCATTTTGCTCAAGGAGAAACTATGCATACTGAAAGCTGCTATAAGTATAGTATTGAAGAATTTCAAACTCTTGTCAAAAAAGTCGGTTGGCAAGCCCAAAAAGTCTGGACCGATCCAGAAGGTTTATTTAGCCTGCAGTATTTTGTCAATGATATATAATTCCATAGGGTGTCAATTAAAGACCAAATCTTTAATTGACACTATTTTAAATAAATATATAATATTTCAATGACTTACAAAAGGCATTTAGAGGGCTTTTTAAAAAAAACCTCTCATCAGTATCCTATTGTAACTATTATTGGACCACGCCAATCGGGAAAATCTACGCTTGCTCGAAAACTCTTTAGCTCTTATTCCTATACTAATTTAGAAAACCCTGAAGATCGCGAGCTAGCTTTAGAAGACCCAAAAGGATTTTTCCGAAGGTTTCAAGGCAATCTTATCATTGATGAAGTCCAAAGAGTTCCTGATTTGCTGTCTTATTTGCAAGTCATGGTGGATGACCCTCAATCGAACAGAAAATTTGTCTTAACCGGTTCGCATCAATTATTACTGATGGAAAATGTCACTCAATCCCTAGCAGGAAGAACCGTGATTGCAAAATTACTCCCCTTTTCTCAACGCGAATTAGAGCAACGCCCCATATCAATGGATCACTCTGAAACAAAGAGTGAAAAAAAAAACTCATTAGAAAAAACAATTTTTTGGGGAGGCTACCCTAGAATTTATGACAAAAAGCTCGACCCTAAAATATGGCATCAGCAATACTATCAAACTTACATTGAAAGAGACGTGCGTGCTCTCAGTCAAATACATAACCTTGAACTCTTTAATCGATTTATCCGTCTTTGTGCAGGTCGAGTTGGCCAACTTTTAAACTTAAGTTCCTTGGCCAATGATTGCGGAATCACAGCCCCTACGGCATCTGCTTGGCTAAGCGTTTTAAAGCTATCTTTTCTTTGTTTTACCCTTGAGCCCCACTTTAAAAACTTTAATAAGCGTATCATTAAATCGCCTAAGCTTTATTTTTATGACACCGGAATGCTTTGTTACTTACTCCGCATTCCCCATCCAGAAGTTCTGGAAACTCACAATCAACGAGGAGAAATATTTGAAAACTGGGTGATATCAGAGTGGATGAAATCTTATTATCACCAGGGCCTTGAACCGCCCATTTATTTTTGGCGAGATCTAAAGGGTCATGAGGTCGACATGATTCTTGATCATGGAAGTTATTTATACCCTGTAGAGATCAAATCTTCTTTTACCTTTCATTCTCAATTTACTCGTAACATTAGCTATTTAAATCAACTTCAAGATCAAGAAACAAAAAAAGAATATGCAGGAGAATGTATCTACGCAGGAGAAGATAGCTTTGAATATAAAAATATCTGGATTCGTTCTTGGAGAGAGATGTGAACTCTTTAAGCAAAGTCAAGACTAAATCATGACACCTTTCTTGTTATTTTTGAATGGTATCTTTTTCGTTGGCTTTGATTGTCGCTCGAATCACCGCACGAAGGAGTTTATTTCGGTTAGCTCCACCCAATAAAGTCATTAAATCATTATAAACCGTGGGGTCATTGACCAAAGCACCCATACTGCCCTCACCTTCTTCAACTTTACGGCTGATTTCTTTTAAGTTAACTGACATATCATTAAAATTTTCAACCGTACTAGCAAGTTGCTTGCCCACATTTTTACTTGAAGGGTCATAGATTAAGCTATGGAGTAGACCTCTCCCATGTTTAATATCACGAATCACCCCATTAACTGAATCTACAATTTCGTTGAGATGACTTAACATTTTTTTGCTCTCTGGATCATAAATTAAAGTGCCTACAATTCCTTTTTGCTCTTGAACACTGCTTAAGACATCATTAATTTTTTCTGTTATTTCTTCTAACTGAGAAACGACTCCATTTCCTTTTTCGAGCATTTCTTCAAGAGATAGGCTACTTTTCGTTAATAACTCATCTCCACCCTTAAGCTCACTGGTTTTCATCGTACCTGCTTTAATAAACACCCCTTTATCTCCCAAAAGTCCTTCTGTAGTAATAGAAGCCTCGCTATCCTGACGAATCAACGAACTATATTGTTTTTTGATCTCTAATTCGGTAAGAAGCAAGGGTGAAGAATTCTTATCTTTTGGGCTGATAAATTGCAGCTCACCCACTTTACCGACTTTAAGCCCTCCTAGGTAAACGGGCGAACCCGTGCTAAGTCCACTGACATTTTTAAACTTTGCATGCAGTGTGTATTTTTTTTCGAGTAAACCTTGAATGTCTCCCAAAAAGAAAATAATCACTGCCGCTGCGGCCAAGCCTAGAGTCACAAAAAGACCCACGCGTAAATTCCTTGCTGTATTGGTTTTCATAAAGCATCTCCCATCTTACCACTAATAAAATCTCTTACCATTTCATTGTCGGATTGATTGATTTCGTCTTTAGATCCCACAAAGGCTATTTTTTTATCATAAAGTAAAGCCATGCGGTCACTGATTTTTCTTGCACTGTCCATATCATGGGTCACCACAATAGAAGTAACTTCAAATTTTTTTTGCAAATTAAGAATTAACTCGTTGATACGTGAAGTATTGGTGGGGTCTAATCCGGTTGTGGGTTCATCATACAAAATCACTTCTGGATCGGTTGCAATCGCACGGGCCAAGCCCACACGTTTTTTCATACCGCCTGAAAGATCTGATGGCATCATTTCTTGAATAATTTGGTTTGAGGTAAAAAAGCCAGGTTGTAAATGTGAAACACAATGAAAGCAGCAGTGCCCCATCAAACAATTCCACCGGGGCAAGCTGTCCGAAAAAATACAAAAAATCTGGGCTAAATTGCTGATCGCGGATGTCGCCGTAGATATCCGCGTTTTGGTTTTTACCACCTAGACGACCGTCGGCAGCGAGTGAGTACAAATCGAATCCCTGTGCGTTATGTTCATAAACGTATGGTTTGCTCCAGGCATCTAACCACAACGTGTCATTTTCAAAAATTTGGTAACCATGTTTCGTAACCAGCCAATTTCGGTAATCGTTTTGATCTGGATAGGTCCCATGCATCGCATGATAGTTGTTGATTTCAAAACGCATAGACTGCAAACTACGCGCCACCATATACCGATCAACATCAAACTTACTACCATGTTGTTTCCAAACACACACCAGCATCATGCCAAACACAGCAATGGCCAGCCCTATTGAAATTAGCATGCGGCGCAGCCAGATTC
>JAUHYS010000227.1 GCA_030426445.1 bacterium | reverse complement strand
CCCCATAAAATACCAACTAGAGTAAAGACAAAAACCAGGAATTTTTTTTCAGCACAGTATGCAATGAGTTTTTCAATCATAGAGTCTTCTCTTAATAGCCCTTTTTTAATGTTGGTGTGAACTTCCACCCAACTTAATTTGTGTTTCCGAATCCAACAAAAAATGCCCGTGCGTAATGACTTCGTCACCGGCTTTTAACCCTGAACTCACTTCGTAATAATCTCCGGCCTCTTGACCCAGTTCGATTTTTGTCCCTAAAAATTGTCCGGACTCCCTTTTAAGGTAAACCATGTTATGGTCCCCATTAAACAAGATGGCCGATTTAGGGACAGCGAGTCTTTTTCCTAAATCCAAATTTACTTGAAGTTGGACAATGGTATTGGGTTGGATTTTTAAAGAGGTCTTGGCTTGCAATAAGACACGAACTGTTTGGGACTCTGGATCCACGATGGTGCCTAGTGCGCGGATCACTGCATTCGTGAGTTTGCGAGCCTGCAGGTCGTAGATTTCCATTTCCCCACCCACATGCAACAACTTGATATCGCCTTGATAGAGAAAGGCTTCAAAAAACGTGGGCTCTCCAGGAACTGGCAGGTGAAAACCCAGGTTGGCCCGCCGCGTTTTCTTTAAAAACCCAATCCACTCTTTGGACAAACCCATGAAGTAG
Organism: bacterium; assembly: GCA_030426445.1. Classification (GTDB taxonomy): domain Bacteria; phylum UBA10199; class UBA10199; order DSSB01; family DSSB01; genus JACKPJ01. Next base: position 3,088 of record JAUHYS010000227.1, on the reverse strand, counting down.
AGTTTTTCCTCAGAGCTTTTTATCAAATCGCGATCCCCGAGTTTTAACGCAATAATATACTCTTTTTGCGCCACCCAAAGTTTAGGATCGTGGGCTACCTTACCTTGTAAGAGGAGCGTTTTACTTAATTCACGCATTTGGATTTTTTCACTTTTGACGCCAATTTGTTGGGTGCGAGTAGGGTCGATTGTAATGCCTTTTTGATGAGTTTTTGATGGGCGGCTTGTTTCTTGGAAAGCTTCCGCTTGCGCGTGATTCATGTCTTTGTGATCGTTGTGTGGAGTTTGATGTTTTCTACTTGGGAGACGGAATTCTTCTGCTTTAACAGGTATCAAGTCCATTCCACAAATCGGGCAATTACCGGGTTGGTCTAGCTTGATTTGCGGATGCATCGGGCAGGTAAAGTGGCTTATCCCCTCATCGGATTTTTGTTTTTGACAAGCTGTAAAACTTAAGAGCAAAACAAAAGGTAAGATACAAAAGATCACTTTGTTTTTTAAATTATTTTTCATCAAATTCCTCCTGACTGACAGTGGCTGCTTCAATCGCTTCCATGGGCATTCCAACCGCCATTTCGATTTCTGCAATTTTTTGCTGATATTGAGAATAATAATGGGCCTGATCAATGCGATGATTGAGCAAACTGATTTCACTTAACAAGACATTTAAAAACTCCACTTCATTGGCCTCGTAACTCGCTCGGGAGGACTCAATCGTGGCTCGATCTTGAGGAATGGTTCGGGTATTCAGTAGATTAATTTGAGACTTGAGTTTCATGGCGTCATAGTAGGCCTTTTCAGTCTCATAAATCACTTCTTGAAGGGTGGCTTCCTGCAAGTATTTTTCTTCTTTTTGTCTATGCACCATTTCTTGAACTCTTTTATTTTGTTTTATAGCTGCATAAATAGGAAGGTTGATACTCACTCCTGCTGAAAAAAAATCTTCACTCATCACCGGATCACCGGAAGCACCTTGACGCACGCGATAACCCACTCCAAAATCAAAATCTGGTAAAAGACTTTTTTTGGCCAATTGGTAACCCAGTTTGGCTTCCTTTATTTGTGCGGTTTTTTTCTTCAGCCAAGGGCGATTGTTTTTGGCCAATTCAACCAGGAGTGCTGGGCTTGTTTTAAAGGCTGTGATTTTTGGGTTAGCAGGGACTTTAAGTTTTAAGGCCGTGTTTGCTGGACGATATAAAAGCGTGTTGAGTCGTGTGGCTAAAATCTTTTTTTGGGCTTGTAATTGAATGAGACGATTTTTGATATTGGAGACTTCTAATTTAGTTTTTAAAATATCTTGTTGCATGGCTTGGCCAGTGGAGTAACGGGCGTTTAAAAATTGAATGAGGGCCTGTAGTTTGGATTGTGTTTGTTGGTTTAAGTCAATGGCTTGCTCTAGGTAAATATATTCAAAATAGCTTTGTTTAAATTTATCAATCAGCTGATTGAAGCGTTCGTAATAAGCTTGTTTTTCTTGTTCGCTTTGGGAGCTTGCCATTTGTTTTTTAAGCTTGAGCTTTCCGGGAAAAGGCACACTTTGTCGCAGATAGATTTGTAAGCCAGTCATGGCCGTGCGGTTTAAAGCGGGTTCACGGATGGGGATATTGCTGGCTTCAAAACTTAAGCGTGGGTCTTCTAGGCTTCCTGCTTGGGGGATTTTAAGTTCTGAGGCTTTGATTTGTTCTACAAGGGCGCGTAATTCGGGGTTGTAGGTAGTGAGTTCTTCGATGAGTTCGTTGAGATTTTTTGCCGAGTAGTCACGGTTGGGGACCTGTGATTTGTCTTCGATTTCAATTTTATTTGGCTCAGCTTTATGGCGCTCTTCTGCGTGTATGAGTTGAGGAAATAATGCGAGCAGGTTTGTTAAAAACACTGTGATGAATAAAATTTTTTGATAATACATAATGAACTCCTAACTGGATCAAACGCCCCCTGTCCCCCTCTTCGTCTCAAGAGGGGGGACCAATAAACCAAGTTATTATAAAATAAATTCTGCTATTAAGTTGAATCGAGCCTCTGGAGTTAGATTCTATTAAAGAAGAACATATGGATGTTCCCCCTCTTGAGACGAAGAGGGGGACAGGGGGCGTTTGATCACAAAAGAAATGAATGGGTATTCAGAAAAATAGGCGTATTTGGGGGTGAAGCCTTATAGGTCGTTTGCAGATAGTTTTGCCATTTTTTAAAAAAATTTTCATTTTGAAAATCTGAAATAGAGCTTAGGTAGGCAACTTTAAACACTGTAAAAGTGTCCTGTTCGGATAGCTTATTTTCTTTGGTGGCAATTTTAAGTTGATCTGGGCAATGGCAAAGCTTTGGAAATGTGTTTTGGATTTCTTGTGTGGCTTTCACCTCCTGCTCACTAGTTTTACTTTTTTTACAACAGTCGTGAGCTTCTAGCTTTGGACTGCAGGCACAAGCCAGGCTTGCTGAGAAGACCATCGTCCAAGCAAAAAGCAGCGTGAATAAAATTTTTATAGATTTTTTCATCACCTCGTAAAAGTATAACGCAAATATTCGAGATGATAAACTAAAAATTTCTAGCACCATTTTCAAAGGTAGGTGTATTAGAAAAAAGACTTCTCCCCTTCGAAAAAATACCGTCAAACTCGAAACGAAAGCCCGCGTAAAAAGATCCGCACTGTTTGAACAAGCGCAGTGAAGTGAGTTTACAGATCTTAGCTGGCTGAGTAAGAATTTAGGTATTTTATTCGGGGAATAAAGTTTTTTTCTTTGTTACTTTCTTTTTGACCCATCAAAAAGAAAGTAAATAACTTTATGCATTAACGGCTTGAGCCATTTCCCACTTTTTTAAGTGCATCAACAAAATAGAAAGGGCTGCTGGAGTCACTCCAGAAATACGCGAGGCCTGGCCAAGACTTTGTGGCCGGACTTTTTCAAGTTTTTCAATGACCTCAGAAGATAAACTGGGAAGTCCCCTAAAGCTAAACTCGTTAGGAATCACCATCGACTGCATGCGTTCCAGTTTTTCCACTTCTTCTTGCTGTCGCTGGATATAACCTTGATATTTAATCTGAGTTTCCACTTGTTCGAGAATCTCAGAGCGATGTTTTTCAAACATTGGCTGT
>JAUHYS010000226.1 GCA_030426445.1 bacterium | reverse complement strand
TATGTAGCGCTTTGTATGCCGGATACGAGATCTGTTGGAATAGCTTTGAAAAGTCTGAGCCAGGGCCATGGCTGCATCGGGCTCTTTTTGCCAAATGTCTCTGACTTCTTGTTCATTCAGCCTGACAAAATCCGGCAGAATGCCCCTGCCCGGCGTTTTATCAAGCGAGTTGAGTGCGGCTTGCGTCACTGGATGCTCGGGTAAATGGATTTTATCAAAGCGCGAGTCAACTTGACTCAGTTGATCTTCAAGCGATTTTTTGATTGCTTTGATCTGTTGTGTGTTTTTGCTGGAGTGTATATGAGACATGGGGATTTCCTTTTCTTACCTTCTCGATTAAGGAAAATTTTTTAGAATGTATCTTTTTCTATAAAAAATATTCCGAGAATATCCGTAGAGCACGATTGTTATTAAGTCAAGGTGCAGTGTGTTATGGGGAAGGGGTTATAGACTAGGTCTACAATGTCTCAAGTGGATAAAAACTAATGAATACCACTCATGATAAAATCGATATTAAATTCGTGTTCGCTAAATTTATCGCGGTATTTTTCCAGGCTGCTTTTAAAGATATCCGAAATCCCGTAGTCATCATGTCCTCTTAATATAGAGGGGTAATCATCTCCCATGCAGCTTCGAGTTAATTTGCGGGCCGAGTATTCTACAGCATATTGATTAACCATGCTGGTGAGGACTTCTTGGCTTTCTTGATCAGCAAAATAGTCGGCTGGATTTTCGAAAAATCTTTGGCGATGATTATAAGGGATGTCACCTCGCATCAAGTGAACCCAAGAATGGGCGAAAGTGGTTTTAAAAAGTAGGTATCGACTGAGAATTTTTAGATTGTCAATCAGCCCCTCAAAGTTATCGTCCATGACTTGAGAGATCGCTTTTTCTTTTTTATTTGGATACTTTTTGATGGCATGTCGCATTAAATCTTTGGAAAAGTTGTTTATGTCTGCGATATGTTCCATGATTTCGTGTTCATAACACTTAAAATAGCGCTCCGTCGTTTCTGTAAGCATTTCCCAATAGAGTTGAGCCAGGGCAGCATAGTGGTGCCACTTGCCTAAAGGTTTCATGGGCGTCCAGGTCTTCCAGTCAATTTTTTGCATTTCGTGATATAAAAAAGTATCAATGGCACTAGGGTGCAGTAAACCTTTTCCGGTAAAAATTCCGCTTTTTCCGATGAGGGTATTATCTGCTATAACATTAACTGGACCGATGCCGGCAAGGTGTGGAAGTAATAGTTTAAGGAGTGGGTTTTCTTTGTTAAGATTTTTATGAGCTGCGATAGCGTATTGCTCAACTTCGATATGGCCATGTAAGACGTGATGGTAGATTTCTCCAAGATAGCTCCAGCAACCTAGTAAGATACTTTTTGCCATTCTCCAGTGTTCGTTAGGTGGATTAGGGGTATAATGGTGAGAGCCGTGGTGACGATCTTTGATCAAGATGTCATGAAATTTTAATCCAGTTTTGTTTTTTTGAAAACGTACTCGAACATCTGGGAGTTTGCAGCGGTCGTTTTTGGATAAAGTACTGAAATTAAGTTCGCATTCTAAAATATTGGGGTGGCCTTTTACTGGAGATAACTCCATCGGGAAAGGCCCATTGATGAGGTGATTAATTTCATTTTTACCATGGCATTGCAGATCGTCTAAATTGAGTTCAAACTCTGAATAGATTTCTTCTAACTTGAGATGAGAGTGGGTAAAAAGCTTAAGGGCTTTCAGTTGTCCTGGTAAAATTCTTTCAAAAATTCGGACGGGACGCTTTTCGCATTCAAAGGGTTCTGGTGACAGTACATTATGGACTTCAAATCTAGGAATTTTAGAATGGCTACGATATTTGGCTTCACCAACATCAGGGGGTTGTAAGTAATTATAGACAAGCAATTTTGTTTTTCCCGAGAGATAACGTGATGCAACATAAGCTGAAATGAACATCGATCGGACTAATGGGGACTTGTATAGGATTGGTAGAGTGGCCATTCTTTCCCTTCTAACAAAATGTTGGACATTTAATATCAGTTAAATTGTATCGAATTACCCATATTGCATTATCGACTAGAATTGGTTTTCAGAGCAAGAGCACTTTCTTATTTTAAAAAGATATTTTATTTATGCTTTTTTATTTCCCTAAATAGACTATGACTATTTTGATGAAAGTGTTTTCTAAAACTTGACTAAATATGAATTCAATGCATATATTTTATTTTGAAATAAATTAGTTTTTGACAGTAATAATTATACAAAAATGCAATCCTTATACGAATATACCGATTATAGATGTTTTCTGAAAGATAGATTTTTTTCTTTAAAAGAAAAAAATCCGCGTTTTTCTTACCGTTCCTTTAATCGTCAGGCGGGTATTGCTTCTTCGGGTTTTTTAAAGTTGGTTATGGACGGGGAGCGCAATTTAGGTGAAGAGGGTATTCAAAAAATTAGCAAGGGCTTTAAGTTAAGTGAGCAAGAGTCCGAGTTTTTTTCGATCTTGGTCCGTTTTAATCAGGCGGATACCCACGAGGAAAAAGACCGTCACTTTCGTATGTTAATGCGGCAAAAACCTTATGCTCAAGCTGTGGCCTTACAGGTTGCCCAGTATAATTTATTTTCGCGATGGTATTATGTGGCCATTCTTGAATTAGTCCGTTTGGACACAACTGAATTCCGTGACGATCAGTGGTTGCAAAGAAATCTTCATCCCACTGTGGGCTTGCGCTTGGTTCATAAAGCTGTCAATGAGCTGCAAGAATTGGGTTTATTAGAAAAAGATTCAAAAGGCCAGTGGTTCAGAAAAGAGCAAATGCTTAAAACTCCTAATGAAGTTCGCTCCCTTTCTCTGGTAAACTTCCATAAGGAGGTCAGTCAATTGGCGTCTCGAGCCGTGGCCGAAGATTCACCCGATAAGCGAGAGTTTTCGGCTCTAACGATTGCGGTCAGTGAGCAAGGTTTTACGCGTATAAAAAAGGAGATGCAAAAGTTTAGGAAAAAACTGCATGGGCTCTTAGAAGAGGAAGAGAAAAATCCTCGCGAAAAAGTTTGTCAGATTAATTTACAGCTTTTTCAAATAAATAAGGGGTGACAGGGGTGGTGGGAAAGGGGTTTCTGTTTTGTTGTTTTTAATCATTTCTCCAAGGAGTGTCTTAATGTTTAAAAAAAACATATTCATATTTTTAGTCAGTTTTTTATTGTTATCCTGTGGGGGAGGTTTTGAGGGTGTTGAAATTGGAAACCCTGCGACTAAAGTGCAAGGGCAAATTGTGATGGTTCCCGATGCAGGTGAATGGTTTTATCAAATTAATTTTGTCAGTTTTGATACAGCAGCTCTGCAAAGAGTAAAAAAAGCAGGCAATGTTGTGCCCGCCCTGCCTTATAAAGAAAACCTGGTTGTAGGAGACCGTGCGTTTGTCCCTTATACTCTCAATGATCAAGGCGTGGTCAATCTTGGTGTGGAGTTTGCTGATCAAGTCAGTATGACAATGCAGTTTCAACTCAATCAAGAATTTGAAGCCAGTTTTCCTTTTGAAGAAACTATCGATCAACAACAAGCCATTGATGATGTGATTAAAGATATGGAATCAGAAAAACCCATGGACCGATTAGTTTGTGGTGATGTTGGTTTTGGAAAAACCGAAGTCGCTCTTCGAGCTGCTTGCAAAGCAATCATTGATAAAAAACAAGTAGCAGTATTAGTTCCCACTACTGTTTTAGCGATTCAACATTTTGAAACTTTTAAGAAAAGATTTGAAAATTTTCCAGTTAATATTGATATTCTTTCTCG